>JAWOGI010000349.1:0-4596 GCA_046496975.1 Desulfobacteraceae bacterium
GGGATATCCGCACCAGGCGGTGCACCCCGGATTCCACCTTCATGAACCCGTAGCAGTTGGTTCCTGATACGGTAAAGGTGACCCCTTTGATGCCGGCCTCGTCCCCTGGCTGGAAATCCACCAGCTGAAATTTATACCCCTTTTTTTCCACCCACCGGGCGTACATGCGAAAGAGGATTTCCACCCAGTCCTGGGAGTCTGTACCCCCGGCGCCGGGATTGATGGATACAATGGCGTTTTTGGCATCATCCCTGTGCTGCAGCATGAGATCCAGGGAGAAGCGCTTGATCTTTTTTTCCAGGGACTGGAGCTGCTGGTCCACATCGTTTTCAGCCTCCTTGTCCCCCTCTTCATTGGCCATTTCCAGGAGCAGCTCGGCCTCTTCCACCGCCTTGTACAGCTCGTCCCACATCTCAATGTGGTTCACCACGGTGTTGCGTTCTTTTAACAGCTCAGTGGCACCGTCGGGGTCGTCCCAGAAATCCTCCCTTGCCATGAAGCTGTCAAGCTCCCTTAAACGGTCCCGTTTGACAGCAAGGTCAAAGATACTCCTGGAGCTGGTGGGTTTTCTGGTAGAGCGATGCGATATTCTGTTTTAATTCCAAAGACATGGTGGTTCCTCCCTTGGTTTTCAGTATGGTTGTCGATGCAAGGCTGATCGGCTGGATTCAACCGGATGCAGCCGGACTGTAAGACTGTTAATATACCATTGTTTCATGTTAATTGTCAATTGATAAAATCGGCGTTTCCTGTAATAACTTGTTGTTTTTACGATTAAAAACAAGCCAACGGGGTCAGGTCTGCGTTATTGTCATTATCTTCTCTATCCAGTATAATCCCAAAAACGCCGTAGATAACGACAATAACGCAGGCCTGACCCCGTTATTTTACGAAGTGTTCTTTTCATGGTTGATCTGGGCATCGGACTTGCGAAGATACACCGGAACAACATCACCGGGGTTTCGGGACAAGAGGGAGGGATCATTGCCACACACCTCGGCCAGGGCAGAGGCCCTGACATGGTTTTGAAAGCCCGGAACAAAAACCGGATCACCACTGGATCCAAGGCAATGAACAATCACCTCCCGGTAGGCTGCTGCTCCGGATCCGGCAAAGATGGCATTTCCGGCAGCACGTTCAGCGGCCTTTTCAGGAGAGAGGGCCAATTCACGGCTCTTGTGCACAAGAGTGCCGCCCTCAAACCGGTAGACGGCACAATACACCTCTCCCCTCCGGGCGTCCATCATGGCGCACACCGGCCGGGAGGCAGCGGAAAACTGCCAGGCAATGCCGTCCAGGCTCGAAATACCGGCACAGGGCTTTGATGCGGCAAATGCAAGCCCCTTGACAACACTGATGCCGATGCGAAGGCCGGTAAAACTCCCCGGCCCCTTTGCCACAACAAGCCCGTCCAGATCATCCACAGAGAGCTTTGCCCGGTTGCAGAGGAGGTGATTTACCATATCCATCACCGTTGCCGAATGGGAGGCAGGTGTGCTGTAAAACTCCTCACACACCAGCCGGCCGCCGTCCACCAGGGCGAGGCTGCAGCTTTTTTCAGCAGTGTCCACGGCAAGGAGCTTCATTTGTGTCAACTCCCCGATGCCGGTTTCTTTTTCGGCTTTGCAGCCGGTTTCTTGTCATCGCTCTTTTTTGACGTCTTTCCGGATTTTTTTTCAGCCTGGGGCTTTTTATCTGTGCTCTCTTTTGCCCCTGTTTTTCCCTCTTCTACCTCCTCTTCAAAGGCTATCTCCAGCACCTGGTCAAGCTCCTTGACGCAGACGAACTCGATCTTCTCCTTGACGCTGTCGGGTATCTCGTAGAGATCGTTTCTGTTCTTCTCGGGCAGGATGATCTTCTTGATGCCCGACCGCAGGGCCCCCAGGGCCTTCTCCTTCAGCCCGCCGATGGGGAGAACCCTGCCCCTGAGGGAGATCTCCCCTGTCATGGCCACCTTGCTGTTGATGGCCCTGCCGTTGAACGCCGAGATGAGGGCCGTTGCCATGGCAATCCCCGCCGACGGACCGTCCTTGGGAATGGCGCCGGCGGGCACGTGGATGTGGATATCCTTGCTTTCAAACTCGTCCTTTTCAATGCCCAATTTTTCCATGTTGGCCTTGGTGTAGGTCAAAGCGGCCCGGGCAGACTCCTGCATCACCTCACCGATCTGTCCGGTCACGGAGAGCTCGCCCTTGCCGGGAAACAGGGAAACCTCGATGTACAGGGTTTCTCCCCCCACCTCGGTCCATGCAAGCCCCGTTGCCAGGCCTACCTGGCTCTCCTCCTGGTCCAGTTCGGGAATGAATTTCGGGGGTCCCAGGTAGTCGCCGAGGGTTTCCTTTGACACGTTGAACCGTCCCTTTTCACCCTCTGCCATTTTTCTGGCAATTTTTCTGCATACCGTGCCGAGTTTGCGTTCCAGGGCTCTTACACCGGCTTCCTGGGTGTACTCGGCAACCATGGTCTCCATGGCATCCCTGGTCACCCGGACAGACCGCCGGGTCAGGCCGTTCTCCTTGACCTGGCGGGGAAAGAGGTGCTTGTCGGCTATGGTGTATTTCTCTTCCCTGGTGTAGCCGGGAATCTTGATCACCTCCATCCTGTCGAGCAGGGGGGAGGGAATGGTGTCGGACATGTTGGCCGTGAGGATGAACAGCACCTTGGAAAGGTCAAAGGGCATGTTGAGATAGTGGTCGCTGAACTCAAAGTTCTGCTCGGGATCCAAAGCTTCCAGAAGGGCCGACGAAGGATCTCCCCGGAAGTCGCTGCCCAGCTTGTCGATCTCGTCGAGCATGAACACGGGGTTGTTTGTGCCGCACTGCCGAAGGCTCTGGATCAGCCGGCCCGGCATGGCCCCAAGGTAGGTCCTCCGGTGACCCCGGATTTCCGCCTCGTCCCGGATGCCGCCCAGGGAGAGCCGGACAAACTTGCGCTTCATGGCCTTGGCAATGGCCTGGCCCAGGGAGGTCTTGCCAACCCCCGGAGGGCCCACAAAACAGATGATCTGACCCTTGATGTCGGGATTGAGCTTGCGCACGCTGAGGTATTCGAGGATACGGTCCTTTACCTTGTCAAGGCCGTGGTGGTTCTTCTCCAGAACCGAGCTGACCTTCTTGATATCGAGAAAATCCTTGGTGGATTTTGACCAGGGCATCTCCACAATGCAGTCCAGGTAGGTTCGAATGATCGAGGCTTCCGAGGAATCCGAGTGCATCTGCTCCAGGCGCTTGACCTGTTTCAGGGCCTCTTTCTCAGATTTTTCCGGGATTTTTGCCTTCTTGATCTTGGTTTTGTACTCCTCGATCTCGACCATCTTGTCGTCACCTTCCCCCAGCTCCTTGTGAATGGCCCTCACCTGCTCCCGGAGGAAATAGTCCCGCTGATTCTTGGAAATCTCGTCCCGGACATCGGTCTGTATCCTTGCCTGGACCGTGGAGAGCTCCACCTCTTTCACCAGCAGATCGTTCACCTTGAGCAGCCGATCAGCCGGGTTATAGGTCTCGAGAAGACCCTGGGCATCCTCCACCCTGAGCCTGAGATTGGAGGCCACAAGATCTGCCAGCTTGCCGGGGGATTCGATGTGATCCAGCAGGGAGCCCACATCACCGGCAAACTCTCCCCTCAGGGCGAGGATGCGTTCACTGCTGTCCCGGACATTGCGCATGAGGGCCTCCAGCTTGATGTCCACATCCTTGATCTCTTCATCGTGGAGCAGCTGAACTTCCACCTGGAACCAGGGCTGTTTTTTGACAAATTTTTCCACCCTGGCCTTTGCAAGCCCCTGGATCAGAAGCTTCACCCTGCCATCGGGAAGTTTCAGCACCTTCTGCACCCTGCCCACGGTGCCCACCTCATACATATCCTCTGCCCTGGGCTTTTCAACATCCGATTTTTTCTGGGCTGACAAAAAGAGGTACCGGTCTTTTTCAACAGCCTCTTCAACAGCTTTTATGGACTTTTCACGCCCGACAAGCAGGGGCAGAAGCATATCCGTAAAAATCACCACGTCCCTTACCGGCATCATGGGCAGGGATGCAGGGATATTTTCAAGATCTCCTTCGTTTTCAATGATTTCGATAAGATCATCCATATCGGTCTCTGCCATTTGAACTCCTTTTGGTTTCTCTATTTGCTTCAACCTTTGAACCTGCTGCGGCATCAACATGAAGGCCTGACACGGCTTGCCTGCGCTGTTGAAAAAAGAGGGCCAACCGCATCTTGCCCCGGCTGCGCCGGCAATGAACAGGCCTTTCGATTGAATATTCTTTAAATCTGATCTAACATAAAACAGTTTTTCTATTTTACAACATCAAAGCACTATTTTTTTCACCGGGGGTTCCATCCGGCATCTTTGTTGTGAGCACGCTGGTCATGATCGTTATTGTAAAAATCCCGGTGATCTGATATTTCTTACAAGAAAGCCTTCAGTTATCAGCTTCCAGTAAATACCTGCTGCTTACTGACGGCTGATGGCTGAGGGCTGATGGCTGACGGCTTTCATGGTTTGTTGTGAGCAGGCTGCTCATGGGCGTTATTTGAAATTTAATACCATAAGGGTATCAAAAATTATGATTGAGGCGTTCTGTATTGTATTTG
>JAWOGI010000354.1:0-4694 GCA_046496975.1 Desulfobacteraceae bacterium
TTTATACCGTTAATATAGCATTTCACTCAATTTTGCAAGAAAAAATCCAGCAATTCTAATTTTGTGACAGAACCAACAGGGGTCAGGCTTTCGTTATTAACATTATCGAGTACTTTATGGTTTAATTGTGCTTTTTTGTCCGATAACGTCAATAACAAAAGCCTGACCCCTTTGACCAAAATGATGCTTAAGGCCATAATTAGAATTGCTGGCCGGGCTATAATCTTCTTGACTTATTGGGAAAATTATATTAGTTTTAACAATTTTAATTCATAGATAAAGTGGACCTCTGTCCAGTTATGGTTTGTTTGTATGTTTGACAATTTAAGTGATAAGCTGAACTCCGCCTTTAAAAAGCTGAAAGGCCGAGGCACCCTCACCGAAAAGAATGTCGAGGAGGGGCTCAAGCAGGTGCGCATGGCCCTTCTTGAGGCGGATGTGAATTACAGGGTCGCCAAAAATGTTATTTCAGATATAAAGGAGAGGGCCCTGGGCCAGGAGGTGATGCAGAGCCTCTCCCCGGGCCAGCAGGTCATAAAGATTGTTTATGATGAATTCTCCCGGATGATGGGCTCTTCCCATGAAGAACTTGCCGTTGACGGGAAACCGTTCTCGTCGGTGATGCTTGCCGGGCTCCAGGGGTCGGGCAAGACCACAACAGCGGGCAAACTGGCCCTTTATCTGAGAAAACAAGGCAAAAAGCCCTATCTGGTTCCGGTGGATGTTTACAGACCTGCAGCCATTGATCAGCTGAAAAAGATCGGGAACCAGCTGGACCTTCCTGTGTTTCCTTCAACCCCTGACATGAAGCCGGTGGATATCTGTGTTCAGGCCCAAAAAGCCGCCGCAGACCAGGGGTGTGATGTCCTGCTCATCGATACGGCCGGCCGGCTGCACATCGATGAAGGGCTCATGGCGGAACTGGGCAGCATCAAAAAGCAGATCAACCCGGCGGAGATCCTCCTGGTGGCCGATGCCATGACAGGTCAGGATGCCGTTAATATTGCCAAATCCTTTGATGAAACCGTTGATCTCACCGGGGTTGTTTTGACCAAGATGGACGGCGATGCAAGGGGAGGAGCCGCCCTTTCCATCAAGGCGGTAACCGGCAAGCCCCTTAAATTCATCGGTGTTGGTGAAAAATCTACGGACCTTGAGCCGTTTCATCCGGAACGGATGGCGTCGAGGATTCTGGGGATGGGTGACACCCTCTCTTTTATTGAGAAAGCCCAGGATGCCGTGGACCAGGACAAGGCCGAAGAGCTGGAGAAAAAGCTCAAGAAAAACCAGTTTACACTGGAGGATTTCAGGGATCAGATGGCTTCGGTCAAGAAAATGGGCTCCATCCAGGATCTCATGGGCATGATTCCCGGGGTGAACAAGAAGCAGCTCAAGGGAATGAACATTGATGAGAAGGAATTTGTCAGGATCGAGGCCATCATCAATTCCATGACCCCGGAAGAGCGGCAAAATCACGGGATTATCAAGAGCAGCAGAAAAAAGCGGATTGCAGAGGGGAGCGGCTTGAGTGTCCAGGATGTCAACAAGCTTCTCAAGAGTTATACCCAGACAATGAAGATGGTTAAAAAATTTAACAAAGGCGGCATGCGTTCGTTAAAAGGCATGCTCCCATTTTAAGGAGAGAGAAGAAACATGGCAGTGAAAATCAGATTGGCAAGACGTGGCGCAAAGAAAAAGCCTTTTTACAGAATTGTGGCAGCTGATATCGAGTCCCCGAGGGATGGACGGTTCCTTGAGACCCTGGGCACCTATGATCCCATGCAGGAACCGGCAGCTGTTGAAATCAAAGAAGAGAGAATCCAGCATTGGATACACCAGGGCGCTGTTCCCACGACCACGGTAAAGAGTTTGCTTAAGAAAAAGGGCTTCAGTTCAAATCCAGCATGAAAGTTGTAGAATACCCCCATATTCTCAACACCTACTTAATAAGGAGGCGGAACTATGAAAGAGCTGATAAAGTACATCGCACAGGCTTTGGTGGATAACCCTGACAGCGTGGAAGTTACAGAAGTAATCGGAAATCAGACTTCTGTTCTTGAGTTAAAGGTGGCAAAAGAGGATCTTGGGAAAGTCATTGGCAAACAGGGCAGATCTGCCCGGGCCATGAGAACAATTTTAAGTGCTGCGTCTGCAAAGATGAAAAAAAGAACGGTTCTGGAGATTGTGGAATAACAGGGGGGATGGCGGTTGTTTACCATTGGAAAGGTGACAGGAGTCCACGGTATCAAGGGCTTTGTCAAGGTTCACTCTTTTGCTCACTCCCTGGAGTTGTTCACGCCGGGGATGACCCTCCGGATTGGAACCGGCGGGGAGCAGGGAGCATGGTACACCATCGTGAAAGCCTCTCCCCATAAAAAAGGGCTGCTGGTTCTGTTCAAAGAGGTCGACCGCAACCACGCCGAAACCCTTGTGGGAAAAGAGCTGCTGGTGTCAAGATCCGATCTTCCCCAGCCGGAAGAGGGGACCTATTACTGGCAGGACCTTGTCGGCCTTGCCGTCACGGACAGAATCCGGGGAGAGATAGGGGTGGTCGACCATCTCTTTGCCACGGGCAGCAACGATGTTATTGTTGTCAAGGCCGGAGACAAGGAGACCCTGGTGCCGGCCCTGGCATGGGTTGTGATTGATGTTGACCTGGAGGGGAAAACCATGCTGGTAAATCTTCCCGAAGGGCTGTAAGGAAATATCCCGTATCATGCAATTTACCGTTCTAACACTTTTTCCTGATCTGGTGGAGGCTTTTTTTGCCCACGGGATGATCGGCAGGGCTCTGGAAAAGGGGCTTGCCGGAGGATCTGTTGTCAACATAAGAAATTTTGCCCATGACCGCCACAGGACCGTTGATGACAAGCCTTACGGGGGCGGTGCCGGCATGGTGATGAAGACGGCTCCCCTGGCAGAGGCTGTCGAGTCTGCAAGAAACCGGAGTGGGGGTAGCTCCGGGGCAAAGGTGGTGATGATGTCCCCCCAGGGTGCTCTATTTGACCAGGAAAAGGCTCTCTCTCTGGCAGCGGAAAACCGGGACCTGGTTTTTGTGTGCGGCCGGTATGAAGGCATTGACCAGCGGTTCAGCGATGCTTACGTGGACGAGGAACTCTCCATCGGAGATTATGTGATGACCGGCGGAGAACTGGCCGCCATGGTGATCATTGATGCCGTTGCAAGGCTTCTGCCCGGAGTTCTTGGCAGTGAGGCATCGGCGGATTTTGACTCGTTCCGGGATCAAAGACTGGAACATGCCCATTACACAAGGCCCTTTGAATTTCAGGGCAGAGAGGTGCCAGAGGTTCTCATGTCCGGACACCACGGAAAAATCCAGGAGTGGCGCAAGAGAACTTCCCTGCAGCGAACCTTTATCAACCGGCCGGACCTTTTCCGGAAAAGAACCCCTGATGCCGAAGAAAAAGCCATTTTAAGATCGTGGTGCCGGGAGCTTGAAATTCTTGTCGATGAATAATCTCTACCTGGCGCTGATCCACCATCCTGTGACCAATAAAAAGGGTGATACCATAGCCTCGGCATTGACCACGATCGATTTGCATGATATTGCAAGGGCCGCTGCCACCTTCGGGGCTGCCGGGTTTTATGTCGTAACTCCCCTGGAGGATCAGATGCGGCTTGCAGGAGAAGTGCTGGACCACTGGATAACCGGTGTCGGAGGCCGGCTCAATCCTTTCAGAAAACAGGCCCTTGAAAAAATAAAGGTGGTTGGCTCCTTTGAAGAGGCTGTAACGGATCTTGAGGCAGAACATAAAAAAAAGGTGACAACGGTTGCCACCAGTGCCTCCCGGTACAGCCGTGCCGTGACAGCCCGACAGCTGGCCAAAACCCTTGACAGTAATGGTCCTGTGGTGATGGCCTTTGGTACGGCCTGGGGACTGTCTGAACCCTTTGTGACCCAGTGTGATCTCATACTTGAGCCGATAAGCGGCTGGGGCAATTACAACCACCTTTCTGTCAGGTCTGCTGTCTCGATTATCCTGGACCGGATCTGCATGAACCATGAAAATATTATAAAGAACACTTCACAGGTGTAATAAAACAGGGAGAAAAACGAAAATGAATATCATGAGCAAGATTGAAAGAGAGCAGATGCGCCTTGACCTGCCGGATTTTAGAGCCGGTGATACAGTCAAGGTCCATGTCAAGATCAAAGAGGGTGAAAAAGAGCGGATTCAGATGTTCACCGGTGTTGTCATCAAAAAAACCAAGGGCCTTGCCGGCGCGAGGTTCACCGTTCGAAAAATTTCCGGCGGTGTTGGCGTTGAGAGGATTTTTCCCCTTTACTCGCCTTCCATTGACAAGATCGAGGTTGTCGCCAGGGGCCGGGTTCGACGGTCAAAGATCTACTACCTGAGGAACCTGCGGGGCAAGGCTGCCAGGATCAAGGAGAGGCGTTCCGCCTAGTCGGTTTTACAAGGGGCTGCCTCTGCATCGGACTTGGTTCCGCGTCTACGATCCATACTTCGTTGTGATGCGTGCATCATGGGTGTTTATATGAAAGTCGTGGTGCGCCGGCAGCCGATTCGGGGTATTGCCCTACGCTCATTCTCGCAGCCCGTCCATGGGCTGCTCCGAGGTGAGCGGCAGCTGTTTTGAGCATCCATGCTCACAGCTACCGCTCAAAACCGCTACGGGCAAAACCCCGAACCGGCTGCCTCTAATTCGACTTT
>JAWOGI010000217.1:0-23773 GCA_046496975.1 Desulfobacteraceae bacterium
TGTTTTGTCAACCGCCTCCTGGAACTCCTCCAGGGGGCGGTTGACAAAACAGTCAAGGAGATCACCATGGCAAGTCCCCTGATTCTCAGGCTGAACAAACGGGCCGTAAAACGTCACCTTGGGACGGGGTTCTCCCAGGGGGTTGATCTGGTGAGCAACTATTTCCTCAACACCATGATGAAAACCGAGGACACCCTTGAAGGAATAAAGAGCTTTGAGGAGAAACGCAGGCCTTCCTGGAAAAACCGATAGCGAAAATGGAGGTACAGTTTTCTATTGAATAATGAATGAATGAATGGTATCAATTTATGAACCATTACCGTCTTCATTGCGCTTCATTTGAATGGGTATTGCCGCAGAATTAACAGGAGTGGAAACAACCACCCGGGATGCTTGCTTTTTTATTTGTTTCTGTGAACAGCAATGGAAGAGGGTATTGCCGGTCCTTCAGGTTGAAACGCCGCAGGCGGAATTTTGTTGCTTGTGGTGTTTCATGGAACTTTAACTGTATTTTTAGAGGAGAAACCCATGAAAAAAAGTTTAATTGTTGCCCTTTTATTTGTTTTTGCCCTGTCCGTTCAGTTCGTTTATGCCGGTGACAAAATCCGGCTGGGAACCGAAGGTGCCTATCCTCCGTTTAACTTTATCGACAGCAGCGGTGAGCTCCAGGGGTTTGATGTTGATATTGCCAGGGCCCTATGTGAAGCAGCCGGTGTGGATTATGAATTTGTCATTCAGGACTGGGACGGCATTATCCCCGGTCTCATAGCAAAAAAGTATGACTGCATCATCGCATCCATGTCCATCACTGCCGAGCGGGAGAAAAAGGTCGATTTTACCAACAAATACTACCAGACACCGGTACGGCTGGTTGCCAGCAAGGATAACAAGGTGGATCTTTTCCTCAACGGCATCAAAGGTAAAAAGATCGGTGTACAGCGGGGAACCGTTGGTGCCAACCTTGCCAGGGCAAAATTTGGTGATGTTGCCACGATAAAAGCCTATGCCACCCAGGAAGAGGCAAACATGGATCTGGCATCGGGCAGGCTGGATCTGGCCTGTGCCGACTCTGTGATCCTCCAGACGGGCTTTCTCGATACGGAGGAAGGAGAGGGGTTTACCTTTGTCGGTCCCAATTTCACCGATGAGAAACATCTGGGCAAGGGGATCGGCATTGCCGTCAGGGAAGGGGATACGGAACTTGCTGAAATGTTCAACAAGGCCATCAAAACCATCCGTGACAATGGTGTTTACAAGAGAATCAACAACAAATACTTTGATTTTGATGTGTACGGAGCTGAATAGGAACTTTTTTCCAGGGGGAGACTGTTTTGGGTGAATCGGGTAAAATTGCTGTACGAGCTGAAGATATTTACAAGAGCTTTGGCAGTATCGATGTTTTGAAGGGGATCTCCCTTGAGGCCCGTGAAGGTGACGTGATCTCTCTCATCGGCTCTTCAGGGTCTGGCAAGAGTACTTTTCTGCGGTGCATCAACCTGCTGGAATCGCCAACAAGCGGTAATATCTACGTTGGCGATGAGCTGATCCAGTTGACCAAAAACCGGAAAGGTCACGTGGTTCCTGGAAACAGGAAGCAGGTGGACAGGATACGGACAAAGCTTTCAATGGTGTTTCAGCATTTTAACCTCTGGTCTCACATGACGGTTCTGGAGAACGTCGTGGAGGCGCCCGTCCATGTATTAAAAAAGGGCAAACGGGAGGCCAGGGAACATGCCATGGCGCTTCTTGAGAAAGTGGGTATCGGTGACAGGGCAGACCACTTTCCGGCACAACTTTCCGGTGGTCAGCAGCAGCGGGCCGCCATTGCCAGGGCCCTTGCCATGGAGCCTGAAGTGCTGCTCTTTGACGAGCCGACCTCTGCTTTGGATCCGGAACTTGTCGGAGAGGTGCTCCAGGTGATGAAGGATCTGGTCAAGGAGGGGCGTACCATGATCATGGCAACCCATGAGATGGGGTTTGCACGGGAGGTGTCGTCCCACATTGTGTTCCTTGACCAGGGAGTGGTTGAAGCAGAAGGGAATCCTGAGTACATGTTCGGCGCCCCGGATTCCAAGCGGTGCAGGGCATTCCTCTCCAAGCTGTTTTAAAGTTTTTTGTCCGCCGGGGTCAGGCTTGTACAAGCGCCACGGGAGAATGCAAGCCTGACCCGCCTGTTTTGGCTGAAGCAGGCCGCTCCAGGGCCAGCGTCACCTGCCGCTGATCCATCAGACAGAGGAGTTTTTTAAAGTGATCGAATTTTTAGATCTTGAGGGGTACGGAATGCTGCTCCTGAAAGGAGCCAGGCTCACTTTGGCGGTGGGAGTGTTTTCAATGGTCATCGCCCTTTTTCTCGGTCTTGTTGCAGCCCTTTGCAAGCTGTCGAGATTTAAACTGCTGTCGGTTTCAGCGGAAATATACACCACGGTGATACGGGGAGTTCCTGAGCTGGTTTTGATTCTGCTGGTGTACTACGGAGGGCCGACGGTGGTTCAGGACCTGGCCGCTATGTGGGGCAAAGATATCTACGTCGATTTAAACCCCTTTTTTGCCGGCAGTGTTACCATCGGGTTTATCTACGGGGCCTTTGCCACCGAGGTATACCGGGGAGCGTTCCTTGCCGTGCCAAAGGGGGAGCTGGAGGCCGGCCGGGCATGTGGCATGAGTCCCTGGCTGACCTTCTGGCGGATTCATCTTCCCCAGATGTGGCGGTTTGCCCTTCCAGGTCTTGGCAATGTCTGGATGGTGCTGATCAAGGCAACTGCCTTGATCTCTATTATCCAGCTTCCCGAGCTGATGCGCAATGCCGATGTTGCCGCCAGGGCCATACGAAAACCGTTTTCCTGTTTTTTTATTGCCTCACTGCTCTACCTTGGCATAACGATTTTGTCCCTTGTGTTTCAGCAATGGGCCGAAAAAAGAGCTGACCGCGGTGTAAGAAGGGAATAGATCTGATTATGGATATGGATGTGATAGTTGATACCCTGCCCAAGTTCTGGGACGGGGCCGTGATTACCGTGGAGATGACCGCCATCAGCGTTACCATTGGATTTTTCCTTGCCATTCTTGTGGCCGTGATGCGAACATCAAAGAGTCCGTTTCTCTGGATGCCTGCCTACGGGTTCACCTTTTATTTCCGGGGGACGCCTCTGCTGGTTCAGCTCTTTCTCATCTATTACGGCAGCGGGCAGTTCCAGGAGTTTCTTTCCAATGTGGGGCTGTGGACCTTTTTCCGGGAGGCATGGTTCTGCGCACTGCTCACCCTTACTTTGAACACCACAGCCTACTCGGCGGAGATCTTCCGGGGCGGCATCCAGGGGGTTACCTTTGGTGAAATCGAGGCGGGCAGGGCCTATGGCATGTCAGGGGTGAAGCTCTACCGGCGCATCATCCTTCCGTCGGCCCTGCGCATTGCATGGCCGGCCTATACCAATGAAGTGGTGTTCCTGCTCCAGGCCACCTCCCTGGTTTCCATCATCACCCTCATGGATTTGACGGGGGTTGCCAGGGTGGCATCGGCCAGAACCTTTGCCTTTTACGAGCTGTTTTTGACCGTTGCACTGATCTATCTTGTGCTGGTTTATGTGATTATTTTTGTTTTTAAACGTATCGAAAAACGAATCAATGCCCACCTCAGCAGCAATGCCGCCTGATTGCCAGGCGACACGCCTGGTTCAGCAAATTGCCCTTTCACCGGTGGTTATCGGTGGGTAATGAACGTTGAGCGGGGTAATGGTGCAATGTCCCTTGTAGGCAAGAGAAAAGAGACACGGCTGATCCGTGTCGGCAATGTGAAGGTCGGCGGCGGGGCTCCTGTTGCGGTGCAGTCCATGACCAACACCTATACCCAGGATGTCTCTGCCACGGTAACTCAGATCCGCGCCTTGACCGATGCCGGGTGCGAGATTGTCCGGGTGGCGGTTCCGGACATGGAGGCGGCCCGGGCCATTGAAGCGATCAAGGCAGAGATTGACATCCCCCTTATTGCAGACATCCACTTTGATTACAGGCTTGCCATTGCCGCCTGCCGGGCCGGTGTTGACGGGCTGCGGATCAACCCGGGCAATATCGGTGAGGAGAGAAAGATCCGGGCGGTGGTGGATTGTGCCAGAAGCAGCGGGGTGCCCATCCGCATCGGTGTGAACGCCGGCTCCCTGGAAAAGGATATTGCCGAAACCATGGGAGCTACAGCGGAAGCCATGGTGGAAAGTGCTTTGCGCAATATTCATATTTTACAAGATCTGGATTTCCATGATATAAAAATCTCCCTCAAGGCGTCGGATGTTTCCAGGACCGTTGAGGCCTACCGGTTGATGGCTTCAAAAACCGATGTGCCCCTCCATGTGGGGGTGACCGAGGCCGGGGGGCTCTATGCCGGGATCACAAAGTCCGCCATGGGCATCGGCATGCTCCTGGCAGACGGCATCGGAGACACCATCAGGGTCTCGTTGACAAGGGATCCTGTGGAGGAGGTCCGCACCGCCTGGGAGATCCTCAGGGCCCTTGATATCCGCAAAAGGGGGCCTGAAATCATCTCCTGCCCCACCTGCGGACGGTGCCGCATCGATCTGTTTAAGATTGCCGAAGATGTGGAAAAGGCTTTGATTAAATCTTCCAAAACCATTAAGGTTGCCATTATGGGGTGTGTTGTCAACGGCCCCGGCGAGGCAAAGGAGGCCGATCTCGGTATTGCCGGGGGGGACGGCACCGGGGTGTTGTTTAAAAAAGGAAAAATTGTTAAAAAGTGTAAGCAGGAGATGCTCGTGGATGTGCTGCTTGACGAAATAGATCAAATGAAAGGAGATTAAATGGGGAAACAGGTTAAGAACGCAATCTCGCCATCCAGGGCAGAAGATTATCCAATGTGGTACCAGGAGGTTGTTAAAGAGTCTCAGATGGCGGAAAATTCTCCTGTCAGGGGCTGTATGGTGATAAAACCCTGGGGGTATGCCCTGTGGGAAAACATGGTCGCTGCAATGGACGAGATGTTCAAGGAGACAGGGGTGAAGAACGCCTATTTTCCCCTTTTTATCCCGTTAAGCTACCTTGAAAAAGAGGCCGAGCATGTGGAGGGGTTTGCCAAGGAGTGTGCCGTTGTCACCCACCACCGGCTTGAGGCCGGAGAGGATGGGGGACTTGTGCCGGCGGGCAAGCTTACCGAGCCCCTTGTGGTCCGTCCCACCTCGGAAACCATCATCGGGGAGTCCATGGCCAAATGGACCACCAGCTACCGGGACCTGCCGATCCTGCTCAACCAGTGGGCCAATGTGGTCCGGTGGGAGATGCGGACCCGGATCTTTCTGCGGACCAGTGAGTTTCTCTGGCAGGAGGGGCATACGGCCCATGCCACCGAAGAAGAGGCCCGGGAGAGAACCATGCGGATGCTGGATGTGTACACGGAATTTGTGGAAACCTGCCTTGCCATGCCGGTGATCCGGGGACGAAAGACCGCCTCTGAACGGTTTCCCGGGGCCGTTGACACCACATGCATCGAGGCGATGATGCAGGACAGAAAAGCCCTCCAGGCGGGAACCTCCCATTTTCTCGGCCAGAATTTTGCCAAAAGCTCCAATATCACCTTCCAGAACGCCGACAAGCAGGAGGAGTATGCCTGGACAACCTCCTGGGGGACCTCCACCCGGATGATCGGCGGCATGATCATGACCCACGGGGATGACGACGGTGTTATCATGCCCCCCAGGGTGGCCTCGGCCCATGTGGTGCTGCTTCCCATTATCCGGAAAGAGGAGGAACGGCGAAAAATCATGGAGTACACCAACGGCATTGCCGACCTGTTGAAAAGCAAACGGTACCACGGCAGGAAAATAGTTGTGGAGATCGACGACCGGGACATCGGCGGTGCGAGGAACTGGGAATGGGTCAAGAAGGGCATTCCTGTCAGGGCCGAGATCGGTCCAAGGGACATGGCCAATGATTCGGTGTTTGTTGCCCGAAGGGACATGGGGACAAAAGAGAAAAAGGGGGTTCCGCGAAACGAGTTCATCAACACCATTGAAGGGCTGCTGGACGATATTCAGGCCACCCTCTTTGACCGGGCTAGAAGTTTTCAAAAGGCCAACACCCATGAGATCGACGAGCCCGTTGCTTTTTATGACTTCTACCGGGAAGAGGGCTCAGGCGGTTTTGTACTGGCCCACTGGTGCGGATCTGAAACCTGCGAGGCAACGATAAAACAGGATCTTGCCGTCACCATCCGCTGCATCCCCTTTGACAGCCGGACAGAGCAGGGAAAATGCATCTGCTGCGGCAAACCGAGCAGCCGGCGGGTGCTTTACTCCAAGGCGTATTAAATGGATAATCCTGGCAGATGATACGAATCACCGACATACTGGACAAGATCACCGACAACAACCCCGAGGCGGACCTGGACCTCATTGACCGGGCCTATATCTATTCGGCCAGGGTCCATGCCGGCCAGACCCGCCTGTCGGGAGAGCCTTACCTTTCCCATCCCCTGGAGGTTGCCGACATCCTTGCCGCCATGAAGCTTGACGTGGAGAGTGTGGGCGCCGCCCTGCTCCACGATGTGATCGAGGATACCCATGCGACGAAAGAGGAGATAGAGGAGATGTTCGGGCCGGGGGTGGCCCACATCGTCTCCGGGGTCACCAAAATATCCAAGCTCACCTTTTCCACAAAAGAGGCCCAGCAGGCCGAGAGCTTGAGGAAAATGATCCTTGCCATGGCCGATGACATCCGGGTGGTGCTGATCAAGCTTGCCGACAGGCTCCACAACATGCGCACCCTGAAGTACCACAAGAGCCCTGTAAAGCAGAAGAGCATCGCCCAGGAGACCCTGGACATCTACACTCCCATTGCCGCCCGCCTGGGGATTTTCTGGATCAAGCAGGAGCTGGAGGAGATTGCCTTTTTCTATACCATGCCCGATGCCTACCAGGAGATCGATGCCCTGGTCAACCGGAAAAAAGAGGAGAAGGAGAACTACATCGCCTTTGTCAAGGACGAGCTGTCCAAAAAGATGGAAAACGCCGGCATCGAAGCCGAAATCAAGGGGCGGTACAAGCAGCATTACAGCATCTACCAGAAAATGGTCTCCCAGAATCTTGACTTTAACCAGGTGTATGACATCATCGCCTTTCGGATCATCTTGGAGAGCGAGCCCAAATGCTACGAAGCCATGGGGCTGGTCCACTCCCTGTGGAAGCCAATCTATTACAAGTTCAAGGACTACATCGGGGTTCCCAAGCCCAACATGTACCAGTCCCTCCACACAACGGTGATCGGCCCCTACGGGGAACGTGTGGAAATTCAGCTGAGAACCAGGGAGATGGACCAGATTGCCGAATCGGGTATTGCGGCCCACTGGAGTTACAAGGAGGGGGGGGACTTTGACGAAAAAACCGGCCAGGCCTTTGCCTGGATCCGCAATCTGGTGGAGAACCAGGAGGAATCAAGTGACCCCGACGAGTTCCTGGAAAATGTGAGGATCGACCTCTACCCCGGTGAGATCTACCTGTTTACCCCCCAGGGGGACATCAAGACCCTTCCCAAGGGGGCTACCCCGGTGGATTTTGCCTATGCCATCCACACTGAAGTCGGAGACAAGTGCACCGGGGCCAAGGTGAACGGCAGGCTTGTTCCCCTTACCCACCAGCTCTCCACGGGCAACACCGTGGAGATCAAGACAACCAAGGGGCACACCCCAAGCCCTGACTGGCTTAATTTTGTCAAGACGGTCAAGGCCAGGACAAAGATCCGCCACTTCATCAAGACACGGGAGAAGGAGAGGAGCTTAAGCCTTGGCAGGGAGATGTGTGAAAAGCTGTTCCGGAAGAAGAACCAGAACTTCAAGGCCCTGGTCAATTCCGGGGAGATCGAAAAGGCCGCCAGGGCCTTTGGGTTCAAGACCGTGGAAGATGTCATCGCCCATGTGGGGTTCGGCAAGATAACCCCGCTGCAGGTGTTTAACAAGGCCCTTCCGGAGTTGGCCGGCGAAGAAAAAGAGAAGGAAACCATCCTTGACCGGCTTGCCAGGGGAAAACCCAAGAAAGGAGCGGCCAGTACGGGGATTGTCGTCAAGGGAATGGATGATCTTCTGGTGCGGTTTTCAAGATGCTGCAATCCCCTTCCAGGGGATCCCATCACCGGTTATATCACACAGGGGCAGGGGGTTGCCATCCACAGAAAAACGTGTGTCAACGCATTGAAGCTGAGTCCGGAAAGAAAGATCGATGTGCAGTGGAGCGAGGAGTTTACCGAGTCGTACCCGGCAAAGATCCGGGTCCACTCCAGTGACAGGTTCGGTCTTCTTGCCGATGTCACATCAACCATCAGCAAGAACGGGGCAAATATTATGAATGCCCAGGTAGAAACAACCGATTACGGCACCATCCAGTCCTATTTTACCCTTTCCATTGAGAGCAGCGAAAAGCTGCGCAAGCTCATGGCAGAGGTGAAAAAGGTGAACCAGGTAAAAGATGTGAAACGGATCGTTACCAGCAGTTAGTGGGGGTGGGGTCAGGCTTTTCTTATTCGTCGTTATCAAACAATGAAGACTCGCTGCATAGAGAGTTAAGATAATGACAATAAGGAAAGCCTGACCCCATCTTCGTGGACAAGTCTATGATCAAGGCCCCAAAGCCCGACCCTGTTGGCCCGCCAAATGTGACGAGTGGGCGATGTTATGACCAAGCCCGTTATTTTCACTTGCTGCCCTAGGGCGCTTTTACGACATTGCCGGCCTTGATGCAGCTGGTGCAGACATCGATTTTCTTTACCTGACCTTCATGCAGGGCACGTACCCTCTGGAGATTGGGGTTGAACCTGCGTTTGTTCACGTTGTGTGCATGGCTGACATTGTTTCCAACCATGGGTTTCTTTCCGCATAATTTACATTCCCTGGACATATTGTTTTCTCCTCATAAGAAAGTTATCAGCCTTCAGTAATCAGTACTCAGCTTCCGGTAAATCTCTGCTGGTTACTGACGGCTTTCAAATTTTGTTTTGGCCGGTTCTATGACCATATGGGCCTGCGATGGCCGGCTATATATCAAAACACCGATTTATACATCAAACCGCAGCAATTGTAAACAGCAATTCTAATTATGTGTGAGGGGGTCAGGCCTGGGGTATTGTCATTATCTTCCCTGTCCAGTATAATTCCAAAAACGCCGTAGATAATGACAATAACGCAGGCCTGACCCCTCTCTCTGACCCCTCATTGCGCTAAATATCGTAGTAGAGGTAAAACTCGTGGGGATGGGGACGGCTCTTAATCTCATCCACCTCCTTGGCCCGCTTGTACTTTATCCACTGCTCAATGGCATCTCCGGTAAAGACATCTCCCTTGAGGAGAAAATCGTGGTCCTGCTCCAGGGCGTCGAGGGCCTCTTCCAGGGACCCCGGGGCGGACTCCAGCTCGGCCAGCTCCTCCGGAGGAAGATCGTAGATGTTCTTCTCCATGGGGTCTCCGGGATCGATCTTGTTCTTGATGCCGTCGATCATGGCCATGGTCATGGCGGCAAAGGCCATGTACCCGTTGCACGACGGGTCCGGGGTTCGAAACTCGATGCGCTTGGCTGCAGGGGAGTCGGAATACATGGGAATCCGGATGGCCGCACTGCGGTTCCGGCTGGAGTAGGCCAGGTTAATGGGGGCTTCGAACCCCGGCACCAGCCGCTTGTAGGAGTTGGTCGTGGGGTTGGTAATGGCGCACAGCGCCTTGCAGTGGCGGATGATGCCGCCAATGGCCCACAGCGCCTCGTCGGACACACCGGCGTATTTATTTCCGGCAAACACGGGCTTGCCCTCTTTCCAGATGCTCAGATGGGTGTGCATGCCGGTGCCGTTGTCTTCAAACAGGGGCTTGGGCATGAAGGTGACCGTGTGGTTGTACCGGGCAGCCACATTTTTCAGCACATACTTGAACCAGGCGATCTGGTCGCCCATGGTCAAGAGGGTGGTGTAGCGAAGATCGATCTCCGACTGGCCGGCCGTTGCCACCTCGTGGTGCTGGCACTCCATGGCAATGCCCAGGTCCTCCAGGGTGAGCATCATCTCGGTGCGCATGTCCTGGTACTGATCGGCTGGGGGAAGGGGGAAATATCCCTGTTTGTGGCGGATCTTGTATCCCAGGTTGGGCATCTCTTCGCTGCCCGAGTTCCAGATCCCCTCGTCGGAATCGATCTCGTAAAAGGCGGCGTTTTTTTCCGATGCATACCGGATGTTGTTGAAAATGAAAAACTCCGGCTCCGGGCCCACGTAGACGGTGTCACCGATGCCGGTGCTTTTCACGTACTGCTCCACCTTTTTGGCGATGTATCTTGGATCCCTTGAATAGGGTTCATGGGTAATGGGATCCAGCACATCACCGATGAGCACCAGGGTGGGCTCCTCGAAAAAGGGATCCATCTTGGCCGTTGACGGGTCCGGCACCACGATCATGTCACTGTTGTCGATCTTCTGCCATCCCCTCATACTGGACCCGTCAAACCCGAACCCATCCTCAAAGGAGGCTTCAGAAAACTCACTGGCAGGTACGGTAAAGTGCTGCCAGGTCCCTGGAAAATCCATGTAGCGAACATCGATCACCCGGATTTTCTTCTCTTTTACCATCTCAGCGATCTCTTTTGGTGTCATTATTTTCTCCTCTTTAATCATCCTCGTTCGGGCTTGTGCTCTCTCCATGGGCGCCGGCTACAAAACGTCTGCGCCCTCTTCTCCGGTCCGTACCCTGACGGCCTGGTCAACGGGAAGGGTAAAGATCTTGCCGTCACCGATCTTGCCGGTGTTGGCGGTCTTGCAGATGGTTTTGACCACCTCGTCGGCCCTATTTGCTTCAACCACTATTTCAATTTTAATCTTGGGCACAAAATCCACCACATACTCAGCCCCCCTGTATATCTCCTTGTGGCCCTTTTGACGGCCATACCCCTTTACCTCTGTAATGGTCATTCCCACAATTCCGATCTCGCTTAACGCCTCTTTCACATCATCCAGTTTAAAGGGTTTCAACACTGCTTCAATTTTTTTCATAGTTCCTCCTTATTTTTTGTACCCTCTGCCGTTCAATACTGGTCCACTCTGATTTCAGGCAGATTTACAAGAATTGCATTTTTCACCTCTTCCACACGTGCGGGATTTTCCAACTTTTCATCCTCAATGGTTTTTACGTAGAAGACATCCACCACCTGGTCCACCTTTGTGCCCACCATGGCCACCCGCACGTCAATGTCTTTCCGGTACAAGGTGTTGGTTATGGTAAAGAGAAGCCCGGGAAAATCATAGGTAAACACCTCAATGATGGTGAAGAACCGGGAGATCTCGTTGTCTATCTTTACCCGGTTGGGCCTTGGAATCTGGCCTGCCGGCAGGGTGAGGGTTTTGGGAATCTTTCGGTAAAGCCTGTCCAGGAAGGTGTCATCCCTCAGGGCCTGCTCCAGCTCTTTTTCCGCTTTTTCCCATTTTTCGTTTTCAAATATCCTGTCCCTTGGGGGAATGACATGAAAGATATCAAGGGCCGTTTTGTGCCCCCAGGAATAGGCCTGGGACCCCAGGATATCCAGCCGGTTCAAAAAGAAAACCCCGGCCAGCTTGGAGTAGAAACCGGGCCTGTCCCTGCCGCAGATGGAAACCCGACGCATCTCGGAATTCTCTTCTTTTGTGATCTTCCACAGAAAATCCCTTGTACCGAGATTCTTGTACAGGGCCAGGTGCCCCATGATTTCTCCAACCGGAACATAGAGCAGGTACCTCTGGGACATGGAATCCAGCTCCCGGGAAAGGGCCGTTCTGTCCCACCCCTCTTTGCGTAAATTGAGGATCTCCTCTTTTTTCCGTTGAATGGTTTTTGCCGTCCTCCTTGTTGCCAGTTCACTGTTTTTCAAGACATCCATGGTTTTCAGAAACAGATCCCGCAGCAGGCTCTCCGTCCACTGCCCCCAGGCCTTGGGTCCGGTGGCCATGGAGTCTGCCACGCTGAGCAGGTAGAGTTTTCTCAACCGTCCGATACGTTTGATCCTGTCGGCACAGAACACGGCGGTCTCTTCATCGGAGATGTCCCGGCGGGTGGCCGTCTTGACAAGAAACAGGTGGTTTTCGATGAGAAACGCCACATCCTCTACCTCCGGGGGGCTGAATCCGAACCGGGCAGCGATGGTCCGGGCCATTTCAGCACCCTGCCGGGAATGTTCCACCGCCGGGTCAGACTTGCCGATATCGTGGAGCAGGGCTGAAAACAGCAGTACTTTTTTATTCCTGATTCCCCGGTACACCGCCGTGTAAAAACTCACCCCACTGCCGTGTTTTCTCCCCTTGAAATTGTTGATCACCTGGACACACCGGATCGAATGCTTGTCAACGGGAAAAAGGTGGTACTGGTTGTACTGGATCTTGTTGACAATCAGGGAGAATTCCGGGATGACTCCCTGGAGAATACCTGTGGCAAGCATCACGTTGAGCACGTTAAATTCCCAGAAGGAGCAGGTGAGAATCCTGTGAAAATCCCTTACATTGGAGGGATCCGTGCGAAAGGCATCATCATCCACCAGGTGGGCAAATTCGTTGACAATACGTCTTGCCTCTATGGAGAGGGGTCTTTTCATTCGCCCGCTCTCCACAAAGATCTTCAACAGGAGTTCAGGATGCTGGGGAACAAGCTCCATGGAAGAGAACTCCAGCCGCTGACCCCTTAACTCGATACCGCTTACCCGGGTGGGTTTTACGCAGAGGGACCTCTTTTTTCCCTTTTTTGTGCTGTAGGGTTTGACCTCAAGGATATACTCGTTTAACAGCTGATGGGTCTGCTTTAAAAACTCCATTTTCGAATGGAGTTCCCCCATGAACGACTCCACCCCCTGGTGACCGCCGGCCTCCTTGAACCCGAACTGCTTTGCCACCTCCACCTGGAGTTCAAAATGGAGCTGATCGCATTTTCTGCCGGTTATGTGGTGAAGCAGGTTCCGGGTCTTCCAGATAAAGTTCAGGGAGCCTTCCAGCTCCTGGAACTCCTCATTGGAGAGAAATCCGCAGCGTTCCAGGTCTTTTTTGACCTTTGCATCGGATACCATGCGGGCATACCACATGAAGCTGTGGTAATCCCTCAGCCCGCCAAATCCCAGTTTGAGGTTCGGTTCCAGAAGGTAGGTTGAATCCCCGAAATCTTCATGGCGTTTTCTGCCGTAGGAGATGAGGTGTCCAAGGCTTCTCTTCAGGTATTTCCGGCTGAGCTGCTGCCGGAACTTCTTCATCAGAAAGCGGTACACCTCACCATCTCCGCAGATCAATCTGGCATCCAGGGTGGCCGTAAGAATATCAAAATGATCCCAGGAGAGCTGCAGCGCCTCTTTAACGGTCCGCACGCTGTACCCTGTTTCAAAGCCGCCATCCCACAGGGGATAGAGAAGCTCCCGGATGAACTCATCGGCCATGGGGGAAACGGTTTTGTTGAACAGAACCAATAGATCGATGTCCGAATGGACACACTGCTCCCGGCGGCCATACCCCCCCAGGGCGACCAGTGTCACAGGGGTGCCGTCGGCAGCCATCCTGGAAACAGTGGCACTTTTACCAAACACCGCAGAAAAATAGTCATCGAAAATTCCGGCCAGAGCGGTCAGAAACCGGGGCGTGGTGGTGTCACACAACCCCTTGACAAGCTTCTGTTTTCTTTCGATCAATCTTTCCGCGTCATTGTATTCCATGGAATTCATTTACCACACCCATGCCCTGGCAAAGGCAACGATCATAGCTCCGGCCCATGCCACGGAAGGAGCAAAAGAAACAGACAGGAAAAGCCCCCGCCGGCAGCCTTTTTTACAATCAGTTTTTCAACGGCAAGCCGGCATGGATGCCACAACAGGAGACTATCACAATCAGGGTTTCGGATCGGGTTCGATTTTCTCCGGCTCCTCTTCCTTGTCATCAATGGCATCTTCTTTTTCCTTGTTACTGCCCACCTCTTTTGTTGCCCGCTTGAAATTCTTGATTCCCTTGCCGATGCCGGAACCCAGCTCGGGAAGCTTGCCGGCGCCAAATATGATAATGATAATCACAAGAATAATTATCAGTTCAGGCATGCCAATTCCACCAATCATAACGTTCTCCTCATATTTTTAAATGGTCTCAAAAAGTTGGAAATTTAATAACACCCTGTTTTCAAAGTGTCAATCTTTTAGGGATCTGGAAGAAAATAATATACATATATTGCGCAGGCCAATTTGTATGATCGGGTTGTTTGGAAGATCCCTTAACCCCCGGAAACACCCCAAGCTCTGACTTATTTTACCACAACCCCGGGGGACAAGTCCACGCTCAACTTTTATTTTCTTGTACGCCCGCCCGATTGTTCCCCGGTTTTTTTAAAAAGAACTTGAGGATCAGAGCCAGATCCATTATACTCCCAGTTTACACTGCTTGATCACCAAACCCCGGCAAAGCGTTTAAAAAAACAGCCGGCGCCGGCAAAAATCAAGCCGAAGGTTTACCATTACCGATACCCGACTTATTTAATCCAGGGAGCCTGTATGAATAGTAACAGACAAGCCGACACAAAATTTTCCGGAGCCACAAAATATGTTCTTGACGATGAACTGGCCAGTATTGTCAATATCTCCATGGCTCTCGAGATGCCCTTGCTGCTCAAGGGAGAGCCCGGTACGGGCAAGACCATGCTGGCCCACGCCATTGCCGAAAACCTTGACATGCCCCTGACCATACTCAATGTCAAGTCCAGCATGAAGCTCATCGAAGCCCTTTACCAGTACGACACCCTGACCCGCCTCAACGACAGCCGGTTCGGGGATTCCAAGAGGGATGTCAGCAATATCAACGAGTACATCAAGATGGGCAAGATCGGCCAGGCATTTACGTCAGAGGAGAAAACCGTGCTGCTCATCGACGAGATCGACAAGGCAGACACGGACTTCCAGGATGACATGCTGGACGTGCTGGACCAGATGCAGTTTGACATCATCGAAACCGATGCGACCGTCAAGTCGAAAAACCGGCCGGTGATCATCATCACCTCCAATGCCAAGAAGGATCTCTCCGACCCCTTTCTCGGCCGGTGCAATTTCCACCACATCGCCTTCCCGGACCCCAAGATGATGAGAAAAATCATCGAGGTCCACTTTCCCGGCATAGACAAAAAACTGGCGGACAATTCCATTCAGGCCTTTTACAGCATGCGAAGCATTGACGGCATCGAGAAAAAACCGGCCACAAGAGAGCTGATCAACTGGATCAGGGCCCTGGGTGCCGATCCCGATTTCCACGCAAAGGACCTGGTCAAGGGCGAGCTGCCCTTTCTCGGGGTGTTGTTCAAAAAGAGCCCTGACTATGAACGGGTAAAAAGCGCCACATCCAGGCGACGGCTCTTCTGATTGAACTCGAAAAGGGGTCATCGAAATGGGGTCAGGCCTGCGTTATTGTCATTATCTTCCCTATCCAGTATAATCCCAAAAACGCCGTAGATAATGACAATAACGCAGGCCTGACCCCTCATACTTCTGCCGAATTTGCTGGTTCGCGGACCAGCGGGGTCAGACTCAAATAACCTGACCATGGATTTTAAGGGATCTTTTTATGTTTATCAATTTTTTCTACAAGCTCAAAGAGGTGGGGATACCCGTCACCCCCACATCGTTTCTCTACCTGCAAAAGGCGCTGCACAACAACCTTGTCACCTCCCTTGACGAGTTCTACACCGCTGCCAGGGCGATCCTGGTCAAGAGTGAACGGTACTTTGACCTGTACGACCAGGTGTTCGCCTTCCATTTCGAAGGGGCTCAGATGCCGGACAAAGAAGGGTTTGAGATTGACGAGATGGCCAAGGGGATGCTGGACGAGTGGCTGAAAAACCCCAAAAAAGTGGCCGATGCCCTTGGCATGGACGAGTCAGAGCTGAGCAAACTCTCTCCGGATGAACTTGTCGACTATTTCAAGGAGCGGCTCAACGAACAGACCGAACGCCATGAAGGGGGAAGCAAATGGATCGGAACCGGAGGCTCCTCCCCTGTGGGACACTCCGGCCACCATCCCGGGGGCATGCGGGTGGGAGGAGAATCCAGGAACAAATCCGCCGTCAAGGTGGCCAACGAACGCCGTTACAAGGACTACTCGGCCAGGGGCCCCCTCTCCCAGGCCATGATGGGAGAAGCGTTGAAGCGGCTGCGCAACATGATTCCCGCCGGCCCCAAGGACCAGATCAATGTGGACGAGACCATCCGCAAGACCA
Organism: Desulfobacteraceae bacterium; assembly: GCA_046496975.1. Taxonomy (GTDB): domain Bacteria; phylum Desulfobacterota; class Desulfobacteria; order Desulfobacterales; family Desulfobacteraceae; genus DATFJZ01. Next base: position 16,214 of record JAWOGI010000217.1, read on the forward strand.
TGAAAAACGGCGGGGAGATCGAGCTTGTCTTTGACAGAGCCTTGAAGGACCGGCTCAAGGTGATCCTCGTCATCGACAACGGAGGATGGTCCATGGATCCCTACATCTCCGTTGTTCAGACCCTTTTTGACTACGCCCGGGCCCAGTTCAAGGAGGTGAAGACCTATTTCTTCCACAACACCATCTACGACCATGTGTGGGAGGACCCGGCCCGGTACCGGAAACCCAAACCCGTTGACGATTTTACAAAGCTTGACCCGGAAACCCGGTTCATTGTGGTGGGGGACGCCAGCATGGCCCCCTATGAGCTCATGGCCCACGACGGCTCCATCCATATCCGGGAGAGAAGCGGCAAGCCGAGCATCGATCGGCTCAAAGAGATCAACGACACCTTTGCCCACACGGTGTGGCTCAACCCGGTGTCCGAGTCCATGTGGGGGTATACCCGGTCCATCATCGCCATCGCCCAGATATTTCCCATGTTCGAGCTCTCCCTTGACGGCCTTGAAAAGGCCGTGGCCCACCTGATGGAGCGATAGCCTTCCCGGGGGAATCTGTATCTTTAAGCCCCAGTTTTCGTCTTAAATTTCTGAATTCATGGCCTTCAGAAGCAGGGGCATAGGAAGTGTTCGGGTTCACTCTGGCACCAGGATTTTCTCAAGGCCAGTTGAGCTGCTTTTGCCGTTTCAGCATCCCTTGGATGAATATCTGAATTACAGACAACCCGAATATTGCCCGGCATGGCTTCGATTTGCTCTCCAGCAACTTCAAGTTTCCTTTGTTCCAAATCCCTGTCAATCCAGTTGAAAAATAGGCCCAGTTACATTACAGTTATATAAAAAACAAAACGGGTACCGCGTCAACTATCCATAAATACAGTCTATTGTCTATGCTGCCATCAGAAGATCTTTCGTTGAATCACATAACAGTTACATAGGCATTATGCCCAGTAAGGAACATATTTGGCATGCTTTTTTGATAGACTTTCAGGATCATATCGCTTTACCATTTTTTTCTCAACAGCATCGGCAAGAATCCTTGATGCCATTGGATAATTTTTACTGGCAATGGAAAACCGTTCCCGCAGGGATTTGTTGGTCATAAAATCATTGGAAACATATCTAAGGCAGGCATGCTGGTAACAGGCCCGGATACGATCCGACTTATCCATCTTGGCAAAGGGTTTGTGTGCATACAAAACCGCCTTTGTGTGGTTTGATGTTACAACAAACTCAGGCGCCGGGAGCTGGAAAAGCTCAACCTGGAAAATAACTTTGTCTATTCCGCTTCCTCGTTCTTCACAAATATTGATTCGCCGCATAAAAGAGGCCAGCGCTTCATTTCTGGACTGGGGCGGTTCGTCAATGAAGCGTGCGGTGTCAATTAATGGAATCCCGGGATTGATGATTTCTATACGGTCGGCAAAAATTTCAACCACAGGACCGGTTCCCCTGATGGTAAAATCCTGGTGAATAAGGGCGTTGGCCACCAGCTCACGGATGGCAATTTCCGGATACATACGGACGCTCTTTCGCAGAGCCTGATCAATATATTCGTTTTCCGGCAACAGGTTGTTAATAAAATAGATAACCCCTTCGAATCCCGGGCCATACCCCTTGATTCCGGTCTGTTCTCTTATGGTTTCGATTCGGTTTGAGCCCCTGTAAACAATCACGCGGACCGCTTTCCGGGAAATCCGGTCAAACAAATTGACATCTCTGGCAAACATCACAGCCCCAAGGTTTGAGATATCAAAAAATCCGCCATCCCTTTCAATAATCATTTTTTCGGATATCAGCTTTTCCAGGATACCCTTTCGGTTGTCCGGTAGCGGCTGCCCGGTCAAGTGAAAATAGGCTGGATAATCTAAAAGAGTCAACACCTCATCTGAAGTGACATTTGGTTTAGCTGCCTGCATTTCAAACGGAAATCGCTCAAACAGACTCCACAGCTGGCGTTCTTTTTCCGGAAAATCTTTTAATGGTTTTTTGTAACTGCCGACCCTGGTGTATTCCACCCCTTTAAAACTGACAGGGCGATGGCTGGCAGCGGGAATTTCAAACAAAACAACAGGCTCCTCATCCACAGTAAATTCATGAATTTTAAAGTCAATCCGGGGAGAAAGATGCATGGCAAGCCAGCTTTCAAGCTCCTGGTTGCCTTTTTTTGCCTGGCGGGGTTTAAATGCCGTACCGGATATGGTATGGGGGGCTTTATCCTCTACGCCCCAGATGATATAGCCATAGGGCTTTCCACAGACAGCGGCTGCATTGGACAATGCGGACAGGTATTCACCAATCGCCTTGGGATCGGCATAATTACATTTAAACTCAAGCCATTCCGTTTCCTCTGGTAAGCTGGAAAACTCACGCACCATTTTTTTCAAGTATTGAAGATTCATCTTCAGGCTCTGCCCCCGTGATCATTCTCAACGCCCATGCAATCAATTACGCGGCCCCAGCATCCTTTTCCCAGTGGGGCATATGGGGGATGTAGGATTCTGTGCTGCCATTTAAAATCCAGTCATCAACCTCTTTCTTGTGAAATTTCCAGAGCCTGCCAGCTTTATGTCCAGGCAATTTTCTGCGGGTTATCCATTTGTATATAGTATCCCGTTTTACACCAAGATACTCTGCAATATCATCCACGGAAAGCCATTTATCATCCATTTTTTATACTCTATCTTTAGGATTAAAAACATTCTAAATTTTGTCCAATCAATCAGAACAAACACACTTTGATCATATAATTACTATTAGTGTCAATGCAAATTATATATAAAACCCCCATGAGCAGCGTGCTCACAACAAAGATAGGACGGTCTTGAAAATGCCGTGGCCCACCTGATGGAACGATAACCCTCAAATCAAATCTTGATTATGCATTTTTAAGATGTTATTTATGCATATATTTTTGATAAAATTCTGGAGGTCATTGTGCATATAAAAAACTATATATCTTCAACAAAACTGGCAAAAAACACGTCAGCAACCCTGAACTCTTTTGAAAACGAAGAAATCGACAAGGTCATTATTCTTAAGAACAATGCACCTAAGGCTGTTCTCATGTCCATTGAATCTTACGAATCAATGGAGGAAGAAATTGAAGACCTTCGTTTCACGGCTCTTGCCTTGTCAAGGATACATAATTTTGATCCCCAAGAGGTTCTTTCACACAAAGAGATGATGAAAAAATATGCCGAATGAAAGCTTTGAATGGGAAGTTGTTTATCATAAATTGTAACTTCTGGCCCTGATCATAAATCCACTGTATAGGGCGCAGGGTTTTGGTCCATATTCAAGGCACGCCAATGGGACTATATATTTAAATATGTTCCCATTGGCGCAACGCAGAAGACGGGGCACCAGAAAAGCCGAAACCAAAACAAAAAAAAATCAGAGATAAGAAAATAAAGATTTCCGGCGGGACAGCTCTATGCCCTGTCGGGCCAGATGCTGGTTGAAAGCTCGCTGAGCTTGAACTTCTGGATCTTGCCGCTGGCCGTCATGGGGTAGCCATCGACAAAGGTGACATACCTGGGGATCTTGTACCGGCTGATCTTGCCCCGGCAGAAATCCCTGACATCGCTTGGCTCAAGGGCTGCGCCCTCCCGGAGCACAATAAAGGCCCCCACTTCCTCCCCGTACTTCTCGCTGGGCACAGCGGCCACCTGGACATCTTTTATTCCGTCCAGGTTGTAGAGGAACTCCTCGATTTCCCGTGGGTAGATGTTTTCTCCGCCCCGGATGATCATATCCTTGTGCCGGCCGGTGATGGAGAGGTACCCGTCCTGATCCATGATCCCCAGATCTCCCGAGTGGAGCCAGCCATCCTGGTCAATGGTCTCACTGGTGGCAAGGGAATTGTTGTAGTACCCCTTCATCACGTTGTACCCCCGGCAGCACACCTCGCCCTGGACGTTGGGCCCCACGGTCTGTTTGGTGTCGGTATCGATCACCTTGACCTCGATGTGGGGAAGGGCCTGGCCAACGGTTTCCACCCGGTGGCGGATATCGTCGTCGATGCGGGTGTAGGTCATCACAGGAGAGGCCTCGGTGAGGCCGTAGCAGATGGTGATGTCGGTCATGTTCATCTTTTCGATCACCTGCTCCATCACGTGGACAGGGCAGTTGGAGCCGGCCATAATGCCGGTACGCAAAGTGGAAAAGTCAAACTTTTGGAACATGGGGTGGTCCAGTACGGCAATGAACATGGTGGGCACACCGTAGAGGGCCGTGCACTTCTCCTGCTCCACCGATGCCATGATGAGCAGGGGATCAAACCCCTCTAGGATCACCATGCCGGTGCCGTGGGTGACGGCGGCAAGGACCCCGAGGACGCACCCGAAACAGTGGAACAGGGGAACGGGCAGGCAGAGCCGGTCCTTTTCGCTGAGCCGCTGGTTTTCACCGATCCAGAACCCGTTGTTGCCGATGTTGAAATGGGTGAGCATCACCCCCTTGGGAAAGCCCGTGGTGCCCGAGGTGTACTGCATGTTGACCACATCGTGGCAATCCAGCTCATCCTGCCTTGCCCGGTAGATCTCGTCGGAGACCAGGCTGCTCAAGGCGCGGATCTCGGGAATCGAGTACATGCCCCGGTGTTTCTCCTGGCCGAGGAAGCAGACCCGCTTCAGGAAGGGGTAACGCCGGCTGGCCACGGCTCCCCGCTGCTGGGTTTTCAGCTCGGGCACCAGTTCGTAGACCGTGTTGACGTAATCGGTATCCTGGAACCCGTCGATGATAAAGAGGTTCTCCGTTTCCGACTGGGTCAGCAGGTAGTCCAGCTCCGATTTTTTGTAGTTGGTGTTCACCGTGAGCAGCACGGCGCCGATCTTTGCCGTGGCAAACTGCAAGGCCACCCAGTAGGGGATGTTGGTGGCCCACACGGCAACCTTTTCCCCCTTTTTCACCCCCATTGCCAGAAGCCCTTTGGCAAGCTCATCCACCACAACCCCGAACTCCCGGTAGGTCAGCCGGAAATCCCTGTCCACGTAGACAATCACTTCGTTGTCCGGATACTTTTCAACGGTCTCGTCGAGGATCTGCCCCAGGGTGATCTCTCGTAATCCCTTTTGCTCTGTCATCTGTTCTCCCCATACTTGATTATCACCCCGGCCGAAAACGGATTAGGGCTACCCCAATCCCTTGGGTTGGGGGATATAATTCTGCTTTAGCACCAACTGTTTTCCAGGCTTGGTCATAACATCGGCCACCTTGGCCCGCCAAATGTGACCAGCGGCCGATGTTATGACCAAGCCCTGTTTTTCCCTTGACAACACTGCTCACGGAATATAGATCACCGCGTGGATCCTGGCTTTTTCATCACCCCTGCAGCTGACATAATGGGGAACAACCGAATTGTAATAGACACTGTCTCCGGGGTTCAGCACATGGGTCTCCTGGCCGTAGAGGATCTCGATGCTCCCCTCGAGCACGGCAATGAACTCTTCTCCCTCGTGGGACGAAAGCTTTTTCTCCCGGGCGGACTCGGGAAGAATCTCGACAAAAAAAGGCTCCATGTGGCGGTCTGTTTTTCCCTTTCCCAGGGAATAGAACTTCAGGGCAGCAGGTTTGTCTTTTCCGGCAAGCACACTGAATTCCGCCTCTTTGTCGGCCTGGCGGACGATGAAAGGATCCCTGCTCTCCTGGTCGTCCAGGAAGGTTCCAAGCCTCACCCCAAGGGCTCTGGCTATTTTCATCAGCGGCCCAAGGGGGGGATAGACATTCTCCGTTAACATTGTATCGAGAAAGGAGACTTCAAGCCCTGTCAGAGAAGCAAGTGTTTCCAGGTCCATTTCCCGTTTTTCCATGAAATACCGTATCCTGCTGCTCACCTTGCCTGTCTCCATTTTACGCCCCCGTCTTTGTGAATTACCCATTATAGTTCATTGAAAAAGCTAAACATATATACGAAAAAAAAGAGCGTGTCAAAGCAAAATATTTGACACGCGCTGCAAGTTGTGGCTATTTTATATGAGGATATCAGCAACATCTTAAACAAGGAGAAAAAAATGATTATTGTTTCCAACGTCACCTACCCGCCGGAAAGCACCCGGGAAATTGCCAATCGTTACCTGAAAGCAGCCCCCCTGCCCGACTATATCACCAAGAAAGGACCTTATATTTCCGCGGATCAGACCGCCGGAATGCATTCCATCACCTACTACGAGCTGGAAAACCACCGGATGCACGAAGGGCTTCTGGCCATTGCCGAAAGCCTTGCCGTCTACTTTGGGGTACCGGGATATAAATATGACATCAAGCCCTATTTTGAGCTGGAAGAGGGCCTGGGCGTTCTCGGACTTTGACGGAACGACCGGGGTATTTACAGGCTAATTTATGGAGTCCGCAACAAATGGAGAGTCAAGATCTAAATGTAAATTTGGCTGCAAAAATCCACAAACTGAAAAAAGAACTGAACCTTTTCAGAATGAGCATAGAAAATGCGCAGCATCTTTTTTTTATAACAGACTTCAACAGCAAGATCATATACGCAAATTCTGCTTTTCTAAATTTCACAGGGTATCATTATGATGAAATCCTTGGGGAAAAACCCAATATTTTAAAAAGCAGTGAAATGCCTGATGCATATTATAAAGAATTATGGGAAACAATTAAAACCGGCGAAAGCTGGCAGGAAGAGATCATTAACAAAAAGAAAAACGGCGAAAAATACTGCGCTTTTCAGATCATAACGCCAGTCAAAGGCACAAACGGCAGAATTGAGAACTTCGTATCAATTCAGCACGACATTACTGAGCAAAAGGAAAACCAGCAAAAACTCCAGGAGGTTCTTTCTGAGTACAACACAATATTCACCAACACTCTCGACGCCGTTTTTCTCATAAATGTTGATGCAAATAAAAAATTTCGATTTTCAAGGCTCAATCCAACCCATGAAAAACTCACAGGACTCTCCACAAAAGAGATAAAAAACAAAACGCCCGAAGAAATCCTTGGAGAAAAAACAGGGTCTGCCGTATCGGCCAATTATATGAAATGCCTCAAAGCGGAAAAACCCATAGAGTATGAAGAGCTCCTGGATCTTCCCGGAGGCAGAAAAATCTGGCAGACAAGACTCACTCCCGTATTTTACGGCAGTGACATAAAAGAGATCTTAGGAACATCACGGGAAATAACAAGGGAAAAAGAACTTTCCAAGGAAAGGGATATGTTTTTTGAAGTGTCCCTTGACATGATATGTATTGCCACAACAGACGCATATTTCAAACAGCTCTCTCCCATGTGGAGCAAAACTCTTGGCTGGAGTGAGCAAGAGCTTAAAAGCCGTCCCTACATGGAATTTATACATCCCGATGATGTTGAAAAAACAAGAAAAGCCGCTTTAAATCTTTTACAGGGTAAAAACACACAATCTTTTGAAAACAGATTTTTAAAAAAGGACAATACATACAACTGGCTTTCCTGGAACTCTTTTGCAGACCAGGAAGAAGGCCTTATCTATGCAGTTGCCAGAGATATTCAGGAACAAAAAAAGACAGAGCAGAAACTCATACGAATGTCTCAGACTGATCCCATGCTTAAAATCAGCAACAGA
>JAWOGI010000280.1:0-3862 GCA_046496975.1 Desulfobacteraceae bacterium
GAAAACGGCACCGGCAAGGAGCTGGTGGCCCGGACCCTCCACCAGTTCAGCTCAAGACCCGAAGAGCCCTTTATCATTGTCAATTGTGCTGCCATCCTTGCCAAAAACATCGACAGCGAGCTGTTTGGCCACGAGAAGGGGTCCCTGGCCCACGCCCCGGCCAAAAACAAGGGAAAATTCGAGCTGGCATCGGGGGGAACGCTTTTTCTGGACGAGATCGGAGACATGAACCTTGAAACCCAGGCAAAAATCCTCAGGGCACTGGAATCCAAGACATTCCAGCGGGTCGGAGGCGGCAGGACACTGCAGGTGGACGTAAAAATCATTGCCGCCACCAACAAAGATCTTGAACGGGAGATCCAGGCCAAGCGATTCAGACAGGACCTGTTTTACCGGTTAAACGGCATCCCCGTCCATGTGCCGCCCCTGAGAAAGAGAAAGGAAGACATCCCCGTTCTTGTGGAGATATTCCTTGCCGCCTTTGCCAAGCAGGCCAAGGCCCCCCGGAAAACGATCACCCGGGAGGCAGTGGCCCTGCTCATGGCATACAGCTGGCCGGGAAATGTCAGGGAACTTAAAAACCTCGTTGAACGCCTTTCCATCATGGTTACGGCCGAAACCATCGAAAGCGTTGACATCCCCGCTCCGTACAATGGTTCGGCCAGTGAAAACGACACAACCGGTATGAACAATCTGCTTCACCTTGACTCCCTTGAACAGGCCAAAAAAATGTTTGAGAAGACCTTCCTCAAGCAGAAACTGGCCGAGGAAAACGGAGATCTGGCATCGGCCGCCCAAAAAACCGGCATAGACCCTGACACCATGGCGGCCATAACCGGTGGAAAACCGTAACCATCCGGAAAATCGAAACGAACAATCATGGAGATAAAAAAATGAGAATCATCAGCGGGTCATGCAAGGGTAAAAAACTCGCCCCCATTGCGGGAAAAGCCATAAGACCCACCTCGGACAGGGCAAGGGAGGCCCTGTTCAATATCATTGGCAGCAAAACAGAAGAGGCCGTTGTCCTGGATCTTTTTGCGGGAACAGGCGCCCTTGGCCTGGAAGCCTTGAGCCGGGGGGCAGCCCGGGCCTTTTTCATTGACATTTCCCCGGAGTCCTGCGCTGTTATAAAAAAAAACATCCAGCTGTGCCGGTTCCAGGAGCGGGGAGTTGTCTGCTGCCATGACCTGTCAAACCGGGGGATCCCAGGAGAGCTGGAAAGAGAAAAATTTGACCTGATCTTCATGGACCCCCCCTATGGCAGTGATCTTCTTGCCAGTACCCTTGCCGATCCAGGCCTGGTGCAGCGGATGAAACCCGACACAACCATCATCGCAGAGCGATCGGTCAAAGAAAAAAGCCCTGGAGAGATATCAGGGCTTGACATTAAAGACCAAAGGAAATATTCAAAGAGCCTGATAACATTTTACGAGAAAAAACCGCCGAGCCTTTGAAGCCACCTTCAAGGACTGCATTCTCCATTTAAGAAAGTTATCAGTAACCAGTAACCAGTAACTCCCTGCTGTTTACTGACGGCTGATGGCTGATTACTGACTACTTCAAGAAAGTGTCAACGGAGCCTGACTTCATGGAAAACAACCTTAAAACAGCAATCTACCCAGGATCATTTGATCCCCTGACAAATGGTCATGCCGATATCATAGAGCGGGGACTTAAAATTTTCGACCGGGTGATTGTGGCGATTATGCACAACCCCGCCAAGAATTGCCTCTTTTCCGTGGATGAGAGGGTGGAGATGATCAAAAAGAGTTTTGAAAACAAAAAAAACATCCAGGTGGATTCATTTAACGGTCTTGTTGTGGATTACGCCAGAATGCACAATGCCGTTGCCCTTCTCAGGGGAATGAGGGCGATCTCCGATTTTGAGAATGAATTCCAGATGGCCCTGATGAACCGCCGTCTCAATAAAAAGGTCCAGACGGTTTTTCTCATGACCGGGCTTCGGTGGATCTTTACCAGCTCATCCATTATCAAGGAGGTTGCCCAGTTCGGCGGGGACATCACCGGCATGGCGCCAAAACCGGTCAAAGACAAAATGCTTGAAAAATTTCCCCTGGAAAACGGCAAATAGGAATGGATCTCTGGCAACTTGAAGTTTTCAAAAACGTGGTGGACCTTAAAAGCTTCTCCAGGGCCGGGCAGGCCGTCCACATCTCCCAGCCCACGGTGAGCAGCCACATCAAAGACCTGGAAGCCCATTTCAGCTGCAGCCTCATCGACCGCCTGGGAAGGGAGGCCGTGCCCACAAAGGCGGGCCTCCTCCTCTACACCTACGCCGCAAAGCTTTTATCCCTGAAAAAGGAGACCGAATCGGCCGTCAGTGACTTCCTCGGCAGCATAAAAGGGGAGCTGCTCCTTGGCGGAAGCACCATTCCTGCCGGATATATCATTCCCAGGATCATCGGCCCCTTTGCCGCAAAATTCCCGGAGATATCCATCAATATGGTGGCAGGGGACACCGCAGCAATCATCACAAGCATTGTCAACGGGGAGATAGAAGCAGGAATTGTGGGTGCCCGGAGCAATGACCCCAGAATTGTTCAGGAAAAGCTCATCGATGACGAGATGAAACTTGTTGTGCCTGCCGCCCACAAATGGGCATCGAAACATCAGATCAGCTGCACCTCTCTTTTCAGGGAGCCGTTCATTGCCAGGGAAGAAGGGTCGGGCACGTGGAAATCCATATCAGAGAGCATGTCAAAGGCAGGATTTTCCACTGACAGCCTCAGAATCATTGCTCGCATGGGGAACACAGCCGCTGTGATCCAGGGAATCATAAACCATGCAGGGGTCTCCATCCTATCAACCATTGCCGTTGAAGATGCCGTCCAGGCCGGCAGATTAACGACCCTGCCTGTCAAGGGACTGAATCTGAAACGGTGCTTTTACCTGACAACCCATGGGAAACGGACCCTCTCCCCCATTTCCAGAACCTTTCTTGAATTCATCAAGGAATTTTACAAGAAACCGGAATAAGCCATAATCAACAATCGATCATCCATCGGGGAGCACAAAACCAGCGAACCTTGATAATCATACAGGCCATGCCGCGGTGGGTCCACTAACCAGCAATTTTTGCCGGAATGATTATCACTCCCAAGGATCACGACGAATCACTCCCGGGCAGAGTCTAAAAACATCCTCTTTTTTCTGCTTAAACTCTGCCCAGAAGGGGAAGGTGCGGCACTGGACCGGCCTGACCCCGTAAATGGAGCAGCCACCGCCGGTGTCCAGGAAAACACATCGGAACTCGCCGTCTGTAAAGGTCTCCTTAACGGAAACCCTGTTGTCAACCCGGTCAAAATAACGGTCAAACCCGTCAATCCGGTTGAGATTTAAAAAGTCACAGATATCATCAATCTCGGTGAAACTGACCCAGACATTTCCAGACTCTCCCCTGCAGCAATACCCCTGGCAGGTTTTGCACACAGCAGAATCAAACTTGAAGTCAAACCCGTTTTTTACAATCAAACTCATCTTCACGGTATCTTTTTATATGAAAGTCGTGGTGCGCCGGCAGCCGATCCGGGTTTTGCCCTCCGCTCATTCTCGCAGCCCGTCCATGGGCTGCTCCGAGGTGAGCGGCAGCTGTTTAGAGCATCCATGCTCACAGCTACCGCTCAAAACCGCTACGGGCAAAACCCGGACCGTCTGCCTCTAATTCGGCTTTCTACCTTTGTTGTGAGCATGCTGCTCATGGTCGTTATAAGAAAGCCTTCATAAGAATTTCACATGGAATGGATGCTGCCAGACAGGCCGGAAAAAGAAATAACCAAATAATGCAGGGAAGCAGGCAACTGGCGCACATAAAAGGTTTTTACAGTTTAAAGCATCTAAG
>JAWOGI010000281.1:0-16899 GCA_046496975.1 Desulfobacteraceae bacterium
GAAACACAAAACTGTTAAATGTAAGTTTTGTGGCGAAGATATTCCAGCAAAGAAATGATAAGTTTACGTATTTATCGTACCTTGATTGTATACCCTATGTGTTATGTGCGGGAGGTGATCAAAGGGGAACAAAAAAACGTCGAAACCGGGCTATGTTTGATTTTATGACTTCATTTAAAACCTTATATATCTCAGCTTCACCATAGTTTTTCTCATGTGCCAGGATTAAACCATTCAATTCTTTTTCCACAGTCCCGCATATTTCTTTTGCTAATTTTTTCAATAGATTCACCCGGACATTCATGTTCTTGGCAAACAATTCAAAAGAATGATCTTTAATCCGGTCGAGCCTGAAAGTTTGTCCAATCGCCATTGCAAATTTATTATCCAAAGGATAGATCTGAGTCGAAACCAAGTCATAAAAGGGCGCCAATTTTAACCCATTGTCATGTAAAATGGAAAAATTTTTACCATGAGCGTCATGGTTACCAATAATATAATTAAAAAACACCATACGTATAAACAGGAGTCTGTTCGCTACACCTTCATTTGACAAATATTCATCGATTAATTCTCTGCATTCTGCAAAACCGGGTCCGCCAGTCTCTTGATATTTTCGCTCAGCCGGATACCCCATCGCCTGACAAAAATCCTCTTGATGAATACGAACAATTTCATTGTTAAAGACCTGACGATCAAATCTATCCACTACAAACAACTCATGACCACCCATTTTCACAATTTTTGAAGTTGGAACCGGAAAACCTGATCGCTGTGCCAGTTCCATACAGAAGGCTTCATTTCTTGTAATATCAGTAAAACCAGCATCAATGGGTTTAATAATATGCGTCGTTGCTGAACCTGAATTTTTCGGTAAATAAACTTCATCGCCTTGAATACAAACCGGTAATTTGTCCTGCGCCCCGGCCAAAGACAGTTTTGCCTGTTTTATTTCCGGATATAACTTATATCTTTCCGGATCAACCTGCATCTTATCAAGCACATCTATCAATTCCTGTGTTATGTTTTCATATTGACCAGGGGTAAAATCCGGCTCCTGATTTTCAGGTATGATAGAAAGTGCTCCTGCGCAATCTTCTCCAAAATTTTCCAAAAAGGAATAAGTGTCTTTTTTGTCAAATCTTTTACGGAACGCTAATATTGTTCTTGTATTGCTTTCCGGCAGAAGATTTTCATAAAAAGCAGTGCTGATAGCCGGTGCAAATTTTTCTTTTCTGCAAGGAAGTGAAAGAGAAACAGGTGCAGATTCATTTTCTATCCAATCTTGAGAATATTGAAATACGACTCTGCCTTTTTTGTGACGATCCAATGTACCGACCAATCGCTTATTCCAAATAACCTGTAATCTATCCGTCATTTATCACTCTCCATGGAATCCGGGGTGACATATAATTTCAGACCTAAAGCACGAAGCAGTACAAAAGCCTTGTCCATTTGTATCGTCTCTTTTCCTCTTTCTACATCACTAATGAACTTCACACTTGTGCCCGTAATATCTGCCAGGTCTGACTGTCTGATATTTTTCTTTCGTCTGGTATCTTGAATGGCTCTTCCAATATATTTAACTAAACGAACATGATACGGATATCGGATGTTTTCTTTCATACACGCCTCGAATTCACCGTACGGTTAAAAATCACTAATACTTATTAAATTTCACCGTACAGTTAAATTTTCTGATTGTCAAGATTTTTTCACCGAACGGTGAAACGAATAAGGCCATTGCAATGGCTGGCATGCCATGGTTCAAGGCAGTTCTGAACAGTCCCTGAATTTAAGGGGGCGAAATTTTGAAAAAGAGCCTATGTTCAAAGTCCACGTTCGGCAGAAAAAACACTCCCATGAAAATATTAATCAAAAAAATAGAAAAAAGGCTATTGATATGGTATTAATTAAGAGAAGCTAATGAACAGGAAGAAAAGCCGGCTGTTTGAAACCGCAAGATTTATGCCAGGCTCCAGGTCCATGGAAAAAATAAAATTTCCATCACCCTTAATTTGCCAAAGGACTATTTGCCGAAAATTTGTGTAAGGAATTATCATATGAAAGTGGAACCATTCAGACTCGAACGCTACTTTGCAAAACATGAGTTCTCCGCCCCCTATCTACTCTGTTCCTCAGATTGCGAGAGCATGGAGATGCGGGATATACTGTCGCTGGAATCCGGTGCACAGGAACGGTTCCTCTCTCTTTGGCTCGGCTATACGGAGTCATCAGGCGATCCCGGGCTCCGGCAGGCAATTGCAGCATTGTACAAACAGATCACGGCCGACCACGTGCTGGTACACGCCGGCGCAGAGGAAGCAATCTTCAATTTCATGAATGTCGCTCTTGGCTCCGGGGATCATGTCGTAGTGCATGCCCCCTGCTATCAGTCTCTTACGGAAGTGGCCCGAAGTATCGGTGCCGAAGTTTCTGAATGGCGGGGTAATCCTGAGCAGTTGTGGGAGCTGGATCTTGAGATGCTAAAGACACTGCTTACCCCTCGAACAAAAGTGGTTGTGATCAATTTCCCCCACAATCCCACCGGTTTCCTGCCTGGTCCCGAATTCATCCAAGAACTTTCAGAGCTCTCCGAAAGGCACGGCTTTATTATTTTCTCCGATGAAGTTTACCGGGGCCTTGAGCTGGATCCATCTGACAGTCTGCCGGCTGTAGCCGATATCAACGACCGTGCCGTATCTCTGGGTGTCATGTCCAAAACCTTCGGCTTGGCCGGTCTGAGAATCGGCTGGGTTGCTACCCGTAACACCCGTATTTTCAATGAAATGTCTGCTTTCAAGGATTACACCACCATCTGTAACAGTGCACCAAGTGAATTTCTGGCCACCATTGCATTACAAAACGCCGGGAAAATCGCCAACCGCAACATCCGGATCATTCAAAACAACCTCGATCATATGGACCGCTTTTTTTCAGACCATGCAGATCTGTTCAAATGGTGTCGGCCCAAAGCCGGTTCGGTCGCCTTCCCCGCCCTGCTTAAAGGAACGGTTGAGGCCTTCTGCACGGATCTTGTCGAGAAAGCCGGCATCCTGCTGTTACCGGGAACACTGTATAGTGACGGATTGAACGCTTTTCGCATTGGTTTCGGCCGAAAGAATGTCCCGGAAATTCTCCAGAAATTCGATGCATATCTGAAAAAAATCATGCCTGTGTAAATCCGCAGGCTTCCAGTTTCAGCGCCCTGTCGGCGATGCGGGAGATCTGGTCCAGATAATGGGATACCACGATCAGGGTACAGTGCTCTTTCAGATTGGCAAGCAGATCTTCAATCACCGATGCGGCCCCGGCATCCAGGGATGAGGTGGGCTCGTCCAGAAGAAGGACTTCGGGCCGGGAAATCAGGGCCCTGGCAATGCACAGCCGCTGCTGCTGCCCTCCGGAAAGGGTCAGGGCATTGTCGGACAGACGGTCCTTCACCTCCTTCCACAAAAACGCCTGTTGAAGCGCGGCATTGATTTTGGCATCCACCAGAGCCTTGTCTGTTATGCCGGTCAGCTTCAAAGGAAAGGCCATGTTTTTATAGATACTCATGGGCAGCGGGTTGGGGGTTTGGAACACCATGCCCACCTTTCTTCTCAGGTCCGGTTTGCCCAGGGCTTTGCCATATATATCAATCCACTGCCCGTCCAGGCGAATCCAGACCTTTCCCTGCATTGTGGCAAAGGGCTGGGACTCCCACAACCGGTTCAAAATCGATAAAAATGTGGATTTCCCTCTGCCGGAAGGACCGGTGATGGCCGTTATGGCATGGGCCTCAAAATCCAGGGTGATATTCTCGAAAAGAGGCTGTTTGTGATAGGAAAAGGTCAGCTTTTCGACGCCCAGGGCATCGGCTGCCTGGATATAGCGAAAATCCACCGAATCAACCCCCTCCTTAAAAAAGATGATCATGGTGGGGCAAACGAGCAGTGAAAGCATCAGGGAGGCTGAGAGAATGCACATGCCGGACCCGGCGGAAATGAACAGGTTTCTTACCACCGGCACCAGAAGGAAAATCCCCAGGAATCCGTAAATAACGGTGGGGATGCCGGTCATGAACCGGACAAACCCATTGAGGAACCGGCTCATCCACTCAGGACCCAGGCCGCCCATGAAACAAACCGTGCCCAGGCTCAAGGGAAAGGCGAACACAATGCTCAAAAATGAGATGGCCGCCGTACCGGTTATCATGGGCAGAAACCCGTACATCCCCTGCCCCGGTGCCCAGGGCCGGGTCAGCAGAGAGAGAAATTCTCCCCCGCCGATCAACGGAAATCCGAACAGAAAAAGAAAACCAAACACCAGTGCCGCAGCCAAGGCGCTGGCTGCGGCACTGGTGAAAAAAATGATCCGGGCCGCTTTCTGGGTTACACTGTTCAATTTACCGGTACGAACCCTTTCTGAACGACAATCTGCTGTCCTTCAGGACTCAGAAGGTACTGGATAAACAACCGGGTCAACCCGGAGGGGGCACCTTTGGTGTTGCTGTAAAGCCCTCTGGAAACAGGATACTCTCCTGATTTAACGGTATCTATGGTCGGTTCAATGCCATCCAGGGCAACACCGGCAACACTGGCATCCATGTGTCCTACGGAAACATAGCCGATGGCATTGGGATCATTGGCAATGGCGGTTTTCATGGCACCGTTGGACACCACAAAATTGGCACTGGACACAATATCTCCTTTATCCAGAGCCTTTTTCCAGAAAACCGCCCGGGTTCCACTGGATTCATCCCGGGTGTAGACGGTAATGGGGGTGTCCTTGCCGCCAAGGGCTTTCCAGCTGGATATCCTGCCGTTGTAGATCTCCTTGAGCTGTGCCGTGGTCAGGGCTTTGACCGGATTGCCGGGGTTTACAGCCACCCCCACACCGTCAACGGCCCATTTAAACAGCTTCAGGTCATATTTTTTCACTTCCGATTCTGTTGGGGCACGGCCTGAATTGCCAATGTCCACGATTCCTTCTCCCACTTGCTTGATTCCCACACCGGAACCACCGCCGGCAATACTGATGGAGATGTCGGCGTTGGCTCTCATGATCTGTTTGGCAGCCTCTTTCATAACCGGAATATGGGCGGTTCCTCCGGATATTCTGATGGATCCCCTCTGGTCTTGGAAAAGATCAACACCCTGTAACTGTGCTGTTTTCTCAGCGGTCTTGTAAGGCCAGTTATCCATGCCTTTTTCAAGAATCAACAGACGTCTGTTTTCAACCCCCCTTGACTGGTAAAAATCAAAAGTTCTTCTGGCACCACCCCCGCCACGGGGGCAGACAATGATCACATCGTCTGTTGACGATTTGATCTTGGGCAGGTAGCTGGCCAGCCGCTCTTTTTCCCCATCGGTTTTTACCGGATAGGCATTGGTTTCAAGGGACCCTGGAATATGTCCCGATGCAAATTGTTTCGCCGGGCAGATATCCACGATGATCATGTCAGGTCCGGAATTCAGACGCTTGTTGACATCGTTGGCTGAGATATAGTTGTAATTTTGTGCCAGGGCACTGCCGGAAAAGAGGATACCGGCCAATCCCATGGCGACGATAAGAACAGATATTTTCTTCATAACACCTCCGATTGTTAAAAACATACAATAATTTTGCTGCCATCCAATCTTTTTCTCTGACAAGGAGATCTATACAATCATCACTTTGATCTGTAAAATTGATTATTTCAATCAATCAAGGAAAAGGCATCGCTTTTTTTAATACCTCCTCCATTTCATGCCCTGCAACACCATTCCTTGACAGTTAATGCAGAACCACTTGTTGCGGGATGAACCCTATGCTTCAGTGGGCTTGGTCATAACATCGGCACCCTGAGGTGGGGTCATTTTTTTGTTATTTGCCAGCCAAGGACGGATCATCAATGGATTTTTTTATTTTTTGATCTTTTGTTGTATTTCTAAAAGCAATACATTAAATTTGTTGCCAAAATGGCACCAATAACATATAGTGTATAGAACAACTGAAAAGCAAATCATAAAATAAAAATAATTAGGAGATGACTCAAAAATGAAAGCTGAAACAAAAAACGCTCGTGTCTCAGCGCGGATATCATCTAATGTTTATAATACATTAACCGAGGCATCGGAAATCACGGGATCTACATTAAATCAATTTATAGTACACGCAGCGCTTGAAAAAGCCCAGGCCATTATTGAACATGAAAATAAAATCAGGTTAAATAAACAATCTGCTCGGCATTTGTTTGAATTGATTGAAAACCCTCCAAAGGCGAATCCCAAACTGGCTCAAGCAATGAAACAGTATAAACAGGGTTTGAAATGATAAAGATCGAGCTTTTGGATAAATCGCATGACAGAAAGCGGTTTGACTGTGGAAACACCCAATTAAATATATTTCTACAAAAGAGTGCCAGACAGCACATTAGTAAAGGTATGTCCCGCACCTTTGTGTTGATTAATGATGAAAACACGAAAGAAATCCTTGGATTTTACACCCTGTCGATTTGTGAAGTTGAAACGGATTACTTACCACCTGTTATCGCTAAAAAATACCCAGATCAAGTTCCTGCTTTGAAACTGGCGAGACTTGCTGTATCAAAAAAACACCAGCACAAAGGCTATGGAAATTATTTGATAGGGAGTGCTGTTGAAAAAGTCATTCTTATTTCAGAAAACGTTGGCATAATTGGACTCTTTGTCGACGCAAAAGATAGCCATACCAAAGAATACTATGAACAGTTTGGATTTATCTCCCTCAATGGGAAACCTTTGGTATTATTTCTTCCGATAGAGACACTGGTTCACTACAAATAAAAACACTTTGTTGATCATTTCCTCATTACAGGCTCTGAACAGATCTCCGAAGGATCGTTGATCTTTCTTCTGTATCTGGCAATGACCATGGATGTATGAGCGATCAAACCGTCATAATTTCTGATCTTTATTTCTTTGATCAATTTGAGGTGTTATATATGTGCCCATTGCCGCAACGCAGAAAGCAAGCAAAAAGACCAGTTGCATTGGTGTATTTTATTGTTTCCATGGCCCTTATGCCTGCACGCTTTTTACCAGTCCGCTGAAGACCCTGCGCAATTCTTTCTGGGAGATATCGGGCAGCATGCCACACAAATCTCTATCCGGTTCCGGAATGCATGCTTTTTCAAACTGCTTTTCGGAAGGTTGCTTTTTTGAAATCACATAAGCAGTCATGGGCACCTCTGTCTGGTGGGGCTTTTTCTTGCGGTATTTTTCCAGCCAGGTATCACACCGGTCATGGGACCCCACAAAAAGAATGTACAATTCCGACTTCTCCTTGAGGCTGATCAGGCGGAATCCTTTGCCCAGGTCATACTTGAACAGCCGTCTGATCCGGGCATCCTTGTTTTTGGACAGACGGCCGGCCCGGGCCATGGTGGCCCCGTTTCTGAGGGCACCAATAATGGTTTCGGCCCGTTTTGCAGCAAATTTGGGAGCATTGTCCATCGCTTTCATCTGTTCCAGGTTTTTTTCCACTTTGTGATGGATGTACAAAGTGTGATGCATTCAGTACCTCCTTTTATGACCCGCAACAACTGCCTTCGGTGCCGCAGGAACTGCATCCCCCGCCACCCAGTTCCAGGCTGGATGAAATGTGAAAGCCCATGCCGGAAAAGCTTGCGATTTTCGGAGTATCCTATAAGAAAACCGCCATCTTTACAAATTGATTATATTGATATTTACACTGTTTTCTATTGAAGAAATCAATATATCCCCGGGTTTATCAATATTATCGTGTCGAAATGACCTCCAATGCCATGACGCCTTCGTCAATAATATCTTTACACAAATTGAACCCAGCCGTAAGTACTATTTCATGGAATAGCCCTGCAGAAAAAAGTTGACAAACAATAAGAATATAGATATTTAATCCGTTATAATAAGTATGGCTGAAGCCATTGGTACCATTGCCGAATTTCAGGGTCGAGCACACAGACATTTACCCTCGCTCTTGATAGTGGGGAAAGACATATAAATTTAGAACAAAAAAGGCCACGAAGGTCTATGCACCCCAAAAATGGGATGCTCCTTCGTGGCCTTTTTTATTTGGCAACACCAAGCTGGCCCTGGAGTACCTGCACGGAGAATAGGAGAGTAATGCGCAGGAGACGGATTCCATCATAGGTCAGCTTGCAATTGAGTTTCAGCGGCTATCGATAAACGGTTATCGATAAAATCAAAATCAGATTGATCAATACCCAAAAAGAAGGAGAAAGAGTATGCGTAAAAAACATTTTATTTTGTCTGTTATGATGATAACTTTCATGGTGCTGGCGGCTGGACAGGTGCGGGCGCATTTCGGCACAATCACGCCATCGGATGACATAGTGACCCAGGATGATGACAAGGACCTGAATGTTCAAGTCAAATTCATCCATCCCCTGGAAGGGCATTACATGGAGATGGTCAAGCCTGAGGCCTTCGGTGTGATGCACAATGGTAAAAAAACCGATTTGCTCGGCAAGCTTGAGGCTGCCCAGGGGAAAAGCCTGGACCAGAACCAGGAGTTTACATTTTGGACCACCGACTATAAGATTCGCAGACCGGGTGACTATACTTTCTATGTCGAACCCACTCCTTACTGGGAGCCGGCCGAAGACCTGTTCATCAAGCACTACACGAAAGTCTGTGTGAACGCCTTTGGTCTGGAAAAGGGATGGGATGAGCCTGTGGGCCTGGAAACCGAAATCATCCCCCTGACCCGGCCTTACGGGCTATGGACCGGCAATCTCTTCACCGGTCAGGTGCTGCTCAATGGAGAACCGGTGCCTTTTGCCGAGGTGGAGGTCGAGTATCTGAACGAATCCCCCGGCAACATCAATGTGGTGATTCCGCCGGCTGATCCCTACGTCACCCAGGTGGTCAAGGCCGACGCCAACGGTATCTTCAGTTACGCCATGCCCAAGGCCGGCTGGTGGGGGTTCTCTGCGCTGAACGAAGCCGATTGGGAACTCAAGCATGACGGCCGGGAAAAAGGCGTGGAGATTGGTGCCGTTTATTGGGTTTATACCCGTGATATGAAATAACCGGCACGGTCGCCGGTCCATGGTCTTTGAACAGACCACAACCAATCAACAAAAGCCCCCGCCGCCAGGTGGGGGCGCCGATTTTTTACAATTGAAAAGAGATCAGTTTTAAAGGAGTCGATTATGAAAATGATAAAATGTGTTCTTGTTGCTGCTGTTGTGTTGCTGCTTGGCAGCGGAACCGCGCTGGCACACAAGGTGAACCTGTTCGCTTATGCCGAGGGAGGGGAAATTTACACCGAAAGTTATTTTCCTGACGGGAGACCGGTTGAAGGCGGCAGGGTGATGGTTTATGACAATAAGGAGAAGCTGCTGTTACAGGGAGAGACCGACAAGGAGGGGTTCTTCAACTTCGAAATCCCCAAGGTCGATGATTTGAACATCGTTATTGACGCGACCATGGGGCACAAAAACAGCTTCAAGCTGAAAAAGACCGAAGTGGAGGCCGGGAAATGACCCATATTCGAAAAAGTCTTATGGCCGGTGTCATCTGCCTTTCTCTGGTGATCCTGCCTGGTTCGCTTCCCGCGCAAAATCCGCCGGACGGGAACGCTCAGGAGGTCGTTACGCTTTTAAAGGAACAAAACAATAAGCTCTCCCGGGATCTCAGGCGGATTCAGCGGGAGATCGCGGCACTGCGGGCGGATCTCGACAAACCGGGCATGAAAGAAATTTTTGCCGGCATCGGCTACATTTTCGGGTTGTTCGGCGTGGCCGCCTTTGTCGCTGCGCGCCGAAAAAAGTAGATTTTGCCCAGGCGGTTCACCTGAGCAACAATTTTTTCCAGGGTGTCGTAATGGGGATGGTCCGGGGACAGATTAGGGAATGGGTTCTGCCTCATTTTCAAATGACGGCCCGCTGTTCTCTTCTTTTATGGGAAAATGTTCCCGGAAACCCGGATAATTGGTCCGGAACGACTCTACAATTTCCTCCAGGGGCAGATCGTCATAACAGCCGTGTTCTCTTATATATTCCATATGTCGCTGCCCTTTTGTGTCATACTCGTGGAAGATTGAATCATCCCGGCCATTGAAATCAAGAGGTTTAATCCCGAATTTTTCGCACAGCGACAGATTGAAAGCCGGAGTGGCTTTCACCCAGTTGCCATCCAGGTACACCAGGCAGTAGCCGTGGTAGTAAAACACATCCGTCTGCATGGCTTCTTTCAGCTTCTCTGTGGTAATGTGGTTTTTCACGTCGGCAAAGCAGAGTTTTGCCGGTATCCCGGCGGCCCTGAGGCAGGCGGCCAGAAGAACGGCCTTGGCAACGCAATACCCCTTCCCCCGCTCAAGAATGGTACTGGCCTTCATATGCGACGGGTCAAGTCGAATATGATACGGGTCGTAGAGGATCTCATCCCGAACGACAAAAAAGATGTTCACAGCGGTCCGGATGGAACTGCCCGCATTGATGTGCGGTTTGATAAAAGCCACAATCCGCTGGTGATCGCTGTCGATGTAACAAGTCTGTTTGAGACTGTTTTCAGTTGTTTCGGTCCTGGTGTCGGTCATGCACAACTCCTTTTATGTTTGTATGGCTGATCCTTTCAACAATATGGAAATCCGTCTGTTTTGTCAAGCCCGCTCCCATCCCATCCTGGCCCATCCCGAATCCCCCGGGACCAAAGGGAACACAGCCGGTGATGCTTTGATCCAGGTCAAGGTCCCGGGCTTGACTGTTGTCAGTCTGAATAGCACCTTCCACGGCTGCAGATAATCCAGGCGTTTATCCAAGACCAACGGCATCTGCACTGGATGTCAAACGCACCATAAAGCAAGGGACAAGAGTGACAGCCAAATTTTGATATCGACAAACCTGCCCCATGCGTGTACAATAGCTGGCGGCAAAGAAATCGACATTTAACCTATTCGACTTCCGGCATACTTTTTCCATGCCCTGGGTAAGGCTCCCAATCAGAATAAAACCGTCCATATGTCTTGTCTTTTAAGCCGTCTTCTTCGGTGCGTCACCGGGCAGCTATCGTTCCAGTGGGTAGAGGATAGTGGGTAGTGGATAGTTTGGGATCTTCACTACCCACTTCCCACTCTCCACTGCTTTCAATCTGCTCTTGGTAACGCGCCTTGAATACGACTTAAAATCCTAAGCCATATTTTGGAAGATTTTAATCTGATCATGGGCCTAAGGGCCATGGAAAAAATATAGTCGGGGTTGTTTTTTCAATTATTTTTAACGGATATCTTATGAAAGAGACAAAATTTTTATCGATAAACGGCAAGGAACTGCCTTTCCATCCCGGGGAGACAATTCTGCAAGTGGCGAAAAACCATGGAATTTTCATCCCCACCCTGTGTTACTTGAAAGGAACAACGCCCACCGGCGCCTGCCGCATCTGCATGGTAGAGGTGAAAGGGGCCCGCTCTCTGATAGCCTCCTGTGCAGCCCCTGCAGCGGAAGGGATGCAGGTGCAGACGGAATCCGAAGAAGTCATTCGGTCAAGAAAACTGACCCTGGCCCTGATGCTCTCTTCAGGGCATCATGACTGTCTGCTCTGCCCGGCCACCGGGGACTGTCAACTGCAGGAGCTGGCGTTCCGCTACAAAGTTGCAACCAATCGGTTTGAACCGGTAAGCGCCCGTCATCCCCTTGAAAATACCAATCCGTTCATCACAAGGGATTTTTCAAAATGCATCCTCTGTGGACGATGTGTCCAGGCCTGCAATGATATACAGGTGAACAACGCCATTGACCTGGGATTCCGGGGAACTGCCACCAAGGTGGTAACTTCCGGTGACCGGACCTTAAAAGAGTCTGACTGCGTATTCTGCGGAGAATGTATCCAGGCCTGCCCTGTGGGCGCCCTCTACCCAAAAGATGCCTTGAAAAAACCCCGCTTCGGTGAAACCGAAAAAGTGCGGACCACCTGCAGCTATTGCGGCGTCGGCTGCCAGATGGATCTTCACACCAAAGAGAACCGGGTGGTCAAGGTCACCGGAGCTGATGTGGCTCCCAATTTTACAAGCCTCTGTGTCAAAGGCCGGTTTGGATATGATTTCATCCACTCAGAAGAGAGGCTGACCACACCGCTGATCAAACAAGATGGACAGTTCAGAGCGGCCTCCTGGGATGAAGCCCTGGAACGTATCTCAGAGGCTTTCCAAAAAACCACCGCGGCCGGCAAAAACCAGATCGGTATGCTGGTATCTGCCCGTACCACCAACGAAGACAACTACACTGCCCAGAAGTTTGCCCGTACTGTTCTAAAAACGAACAATGTCGATCACTGCGCCAGACTGTGACATTCTTCCACGGTAGCAGGTCTTGCTGCCACATTCGGAAGCGGTGCCATGACAAACCCCATTGAGGATATTGAACGAGCAGAAGTGATCCTGGTGGCGGGCTCCAACACCACCGAAAACCACCCTGTCCTCTCCAGTTATATTAAGCGGGCGGTTAAATTCAAAAAGGCCCGGCTCATTGTCATCGATCCAAGGCAGATCAACCTGACACGGTTTGCAACCAAATGGCTGAGCCCAAAACCCGGCACCAACACCGCCCTGCTCAACGGAATCATGCATGTTATCCTCAAGGAGGAGCTGCACGATAAGCCCTTTATTGCCGAACGGACAGAAGGGTTTGAGAAACTTGAAAACAATCTCCAGGCCTATACCCCGGAACATGTCTGCGACATCACAGGAATCCCGGCCCGGGACATCATCGAAACAGCCCGCATTTATGCCGGCGCCTCGCCTGCCAGCATCCTCTACTGCATGGGCATTACACAGCACACATCCGGAACGGACAATGTCAAGGGCCTGGCCAGCCTGGCCATGCTCTGCGGCAACATGGGGGTCAGGGGGGGAGGAGTCAACCCGCTTCGGGGACAGAACAATGTCCAGGGGGCCTGTGACATGGGCGGACTTCCCGAGGTATTTCCCGGTTATCGCCCGGTAACCGATAAAACCGTGACCAGATCAATGGAAACTGCCTGGCAGACCCGGGGACTTTCAACCGATGCCGGACTGACGGCCACACAGATGATACCGGAAGCGGGGAAAAAAATAAAAGCCCTGTATATCATCGGTGAAAACCCCATGGTGTCTGATCCGGATATTGCCCATGTTGAAGGTGCACTGGACCGCCTTGATTTTCTGGTGGTTCAGGATCTGTTTCTTACAGAAACCGCACAACGAGCGGATGTGGTACTGCCCGCCGCCTGCTTTGCAGAAAAAGAGGGGACCTTCACCAACACCGAGCGTAAGATCCAGCGAATTCGACAGGCGGTGGTTCCCCCAGGGCTTGCCCGGGGAGACTGGCAGATCATCTGCGCCCTTGCACAAAAGATGAATGCCGGAAAGGGATTCGGTTTCACCACCAGCCGGGAAATCATGGAAGAGATTGCCCGGGTGACCCCGTCCTATGGCGGTATCTCCTATGACAGACTTGAAAAGGAAGATCTGCGCTGGCCATGCCCGAATAAAGCGCATCCGGGAACCCCCATTTTGCATAAAACCGCTTTTACCCGGGGCAAGGGCGTTTTTTATCCTGTAGACTTCAGGCCGCCGGCGGAAACAACAGACAGAACCTATCCGATGATTCTGACCACCGGACGTCTGCTCTACCATTATCACACCGGAACCATGACCATGAAAACCCATGATCTGAATGTTCAAGCGTCTGAAAATTTCCTTGAGATCTGTCGGCAGGATGCGGCCGAGTTCAATCTTGAAAACGGTTCAATGGCAAGGATCTCCTCCCGCCGGGGAACGATAACGGCCCGGGTGAAAATTTCATCCAAAGCGGTCAAGGGAACTGTTTTCGTCCCCTTTCATTTTGCTAAATCTGCTGCAAACCGCCTGACCAATGCGGTGTTGGATCCAGTGTGCAAAATCCCGGAACTCAAAGTCTGTGCCGTAAAACTCGCACCACTGGACGCAAATCATTAAACCAATATGGAGAGACAAGAAGAATGTTTCGCAATGAAAAATACAGCCATGAAGATATAACCAATGAGATGTGGGAAAGAATAGATGCTGTGATTCAGACCCGCAAGAACACCCCGGGTGCCATCATCACCGTTCTCCGGGAATGCCAGGATATTGTCAACTACCTGCCGGTCCAATTGATTGATTACATTGCCGACGGCATGAACCTGCCCGCCAGCGAAGTCTTTGGCGTGGCATCATTTTATTCGCTCTTTTCCCTGGAACCCAAGGGCCGCCATACGGTTAAGGTCTGCACGGGCACAGCCTGCTATGTCAAGGGGATTCGGGAAGTATTGTCCCGGATCGAAGGCGAGTTTGACCTGTGTGAAGGCGGGACCAGCGAAGACCGCCGATTTTCCCTGCAGGGCGTCCGGTGCCTGGGTGCCTGTGGACTTGCGCCGGTGATGGTGGTGGGTGAGGATACCCACGGGGATGTGAAGTCTGAAAAAGTTGTTCAGATTCTGGATCAATACAAATAATGGAAGGGGAACAGATGACCAAATTGAACCTATCGACCCTTGACACCCTCCGGGAGAAAGAATCAGCCCGGTTGAACGACCCTGATACAACCCGATTACTCGTCTGCGGGGGAACAGGCTGCCATGCCACCGGTTCCATTGCCGTAAAAGATGCCTTGAACCATGAAATTGCCGCCAGGGGAGTGGCAGATCGCGTCAAGGTGGTTGAGACCGGGTGCAATGGGTTTTGCGCCCTGGGCCCTCTGATGGTAATCCAGCCGGGGGGTGTGTTTTACACCCGGCTTAAAGCAGATGATATACCTGAACTGATCGAATCCCATGTGATCAATGGAGAGGTGGTTGAAAGACTGCTCTACAAAGATCCGGCCACCAAAAAGCGGGTGGCCCGCCTGAACGATATCTCTTTTTTTGCCCATCAAAACCCCCGTGCCCTTAGAAACAAGGGGCTAATCGATCCTGAAAAAATTTCAGACTATATCGCCCGGGACGGGTACCAGGGCGTTGCCAAAGCCCTGACCCACATGACCCCGGAAAAGATCATCCAGGAGATTAAAGCCTCGGGCATGCGGGGACGTGGTGGTGCCGGATTCCCCACCGGGGTAAAATGGGATTTTGCCAGGCAGAGCCAGGGAAAGATCAAATATGTACTGTGCAATGCAGATGAGGGTGATCCCGGTGCCTTTATGGACCGGAGCATCCTCGAAGCGGACCCCCATTGTGTGCTGGAAGGCATGACCATCGCAGCCAGGGCGATTCAGGCACGAAAAGGATATATTTACTGCCGGACCGAATACCAGCTGGCCATTAAACGGCTGGAAATCGCCATTGAACAGGCCAAGTCCCATGGATTGCTCGGACAAGACATCCTTGGCACCGGTTTTGATTTTGATATCGAAATCTACCAGGGTGCCGGCGCCTTTGTCTGCGGCGAGGAAACGGCTCTCATGCGCTCCATTGAGGGCAAGCGCGGCATGCCGCGACCCAGGCCGCCCTTCCCGGCCCACAAGGGCCTCTGGGAAAAACCCACTATTCTGAACAATGTGGAGACCCTTTCCAATGTGCCCCAGATCATGCTCAATGGCGGGGAGTGGTATGCCGGTGTCGGCACGGAAACCAGCAAGGGCACCAAGGTGTTTGCCATTTCCGGCGATGTCAATAATATCGGGCTTGTGGAAGTTCCCATGGGCACGCCGCTAAGATCCCTGATCTATGATATTGGCGGTGGTATTCCCAAAAAACGCAAGTTTAAGGCGGTTCAGCTGGGAGGACCATCGGGGGGCTGTGTTCCGGAACACCTGCTGGATACCCCGGTGGATTATGAAGAGATTGCAAAGGTGGGAGCGATCATGGGATCCGGCGGTGTCATCGTTATGGATGAACGCTCCTGCATGGTGGACATGGCACGGTTTTTCATGGAGTTCATCCAGGAGGAATCCTGCGGAAAATGTACGCCCTGCCGGGAGGGCACCTTCAGAATGCTGGATATCCTGGAAAAAATATGCGCCGGAAAAGGGGAACCCAAGGATATTAAAGATCTTGAGGATCTCTCCCATGTGATCCACCAGAGCGCCCTGTGCGGCCTGGGTCAGACGGCTGCCAATCCGGTGCTGTCCGCTTTAAAATACTTCAGGGCGGAATTCGAGGCACATGTCAATGAAAAAGTGTGCCCGGCCAAGCGCTGTGTGCCGCTGCTGAAATTTGAAGTGGATCCGGAGCTGTGTAAAAAATGCGGGCTCTGCTTTAAGAGCTGTCCCGCTGATGCCATTGATTGGGAGAAAAAGCAGGTGGCCTATATCCATGTGGATAAATGCATTAAATGCATGAGTTGCTTTGACAAATGCGCATTCGGCGCAATTTTTTAAAATTTATTTTCTCTGCTGTGTTCCACCAAAGATTTAAGACTAAAACCAAGCAGGATGAAATCATGATCAAGAACAGATATGAAACTCTGGATAAAGAGACGGTGATTCCAGGATCTGTTTTTTTTATAAGAAAGTCATCAGCCTTCAGTAATCAGTACTCAGTTATCAGCTTCCAATAGATACCTGCTGCTTACTGACGGCTGATGGCTGACGGCTTTCATGTTTTGTTGTGGCCGCAGGGCATGGCCGTTATAAAAAAAGGCTGGTTGTCAGTGGTTTTTGCACCTGCCTCCTGCCGCCACGGATAGGAGCTGACAACCATGTGCATCGGCGCAGTGACCTCTGTTTTTCTGACAATCACCCGCGCATCCACAGCGGACAGGCTCCCCTCTTTGACAAGAACAGGATTAATATCAAGGGCCTCAATTTCCGGAAAATCCGCAACAAGCCGGCCAAGCCTTATCAGCATCTCTTCAATCATCGAAATATCCACGGGTTTAATATTTCTATATCCCTTAAGCACCCTGGAAATTTTTGTCTCCTCTATGAGTCTTCCGGCAAGAAAAGGATTTAAAGGC
>JAWOGI010000345.1:0-6076 GCA_046496975.1 Desulfobacteraceae bacterium
GGCAACGAAAAATCCCTGAATTCCGCTGCCCATGGCGCCGGCAGGCGTATGAGCCGCAATGCCGCCTTCAAGCAGTTCCAATGGCAGGAACTCCAAGACCTGCTCACGGAAAAAGAAGTGACCCTGATCTCGGCAGGCCTTGACGAGGCGCCCATGGCATACAAGGATATCGAGCAGGTCATGGCCCAGCAGAAGGACCTTGTTGAGATCATTGCCCGGTTTTACCCAAGGCTTGTGAAAATGGCACCGTCGGAGACCCGAAGCAGAAGCCGCAGCCGGGGAAAAACAAAAAAGAAAAAACAGAAACGGAAAAAATGACCCGGGGTATTCCACCCCGTTTGGTGGGGCCCTTTCCTGGAAGACTCAGGCAAAGCCCTTGAGCTGGGCGATCTCCTCGGCCCAGCGGTCAGGATCGGGGGTTTCAAGGATCAGGGGGATGTTGTCAAAACGGTGGTCCTCCATGATCCGCTGAAACACCGCCATGCCCAGGGAGCCTTTTCCCAGGGATTCGTGGCGGTCGACCCGTGAACCAAACACCTTTTTTGAATCGTTGAGGTGCAGCCCCCTGAGATGCTGAAAACCGATGAGAGAGTCAAACTGCTGCCAGGTCTGGTGAAATCCCTCTTCCGACTTGAGGTCATACCCCGCGGAAAAGGCGTGGCAGGTGTCGATGCAGACCCCTATCCTGGTTTTATCGTCAACCTGGGCGATGATGTTGGCAATCTGCTCAAATTGATGTCCCATATTGGTTCCCTGGCCTGCCGTGTTTTCGATGACAGGGGTGACCGTGCTGTTTTCTGCCAAAGCCAGGTTTAATGACGCTGCAATGGTTTTGATGCACTCTTCTTCTCCTGTTTTGTTCAGATGGCTGCCGGGATGGAAGTTCAGGGTTGCAAGGCCGAGCTGTTCACAGCGATGCAGCTCATCAAAAAAGGCCGCTCTGGATTTTTCCAGGGCCGACGGCTCAGGATGGCCAAGGTTGATCAGATAGCTGTCATGGGGCAGGATCTGTTCCGGACCATACCCCAGTGTTGTGCAGTTCTCCTTGAACAGAAGGATGGCTTTTTCGTCCAAGGGCTTTGCCTTCCACTGGCGCTGATTTTTGGTGAAGAGGGCAAAGGCCGTGGCTTCTATCTTGCGGGCATTGACCGGGGCGTTGGCAACGCCGCCTGCCGCACTGACATGGGCTCCGATATATTTCATTTTTTCCTCTCGATGTTTTGTTTCCGGCCGGGGCCAACCCTTGGGTGCGGTGCAGACCCACTCACACCTAACCCTGTATTCCCAGGCCAATGCAAGTTGCGTGCTCAACTTTCGACTTTCAAACTGGTGCCCTGGTCACCCCACTCCCGGAATCTCAACTCCGGGGTTTTATCATCACTTCGGCCAGATGTTGCCCCCACCGTCCCATGGCAGGTGTCATGGTCGGGGGTGTCTTGGAAAGCTGTGTCACACATACTTATGGTGACAATCCTGTTTCTTCCACTGTTCTTGGCCTGGTAGAGGGCTGAATCGGCACTGAAAATAAGCGAGTCCTCGGTGTCGTGGTGGCCTGGCCTGCAGCAGGCAATCCCCATGCTTATGGTGGTTCTGATCTCATTGTTGCTGTATGTCAGGGAATTTGTCGCCATGTGGCAGCGGATCTTTTCTGCAAAGAGATTTGCCGTCTCAACGGTCTCTTCTGGCAGTACCATAACAAACTCCTCTCCGCCGTACCGGGCCACAATATCGGTTTTTCGCTGGAATACCCGGGTCAACAGGGCAGCGGTGTTTTTCAGAAACTCATCACCTGCCAGGTGACCAAAGGTATCGTTCACCGCTTTGAAATGGTCAATGTCGGCGATGATCATGATAATTGCCGTCTGTTTTCGAACGGCCCGTTTCCACTCATGCTTGAGCTGTTCGTCAAAATAGCGGCGGTTGTACAGACCGGTGAGGACATCAACCATGCTCATCGTTTCAAGAGTTTTTGACTTTTTTTCAAGGAGAAACTCATTCTCCAGGGCCTGCCAGTACTCCTTGTTTCCCCTGTAGGCCGTGAACGTAAGGTAGGCAACAAACAGGTCTATGGTCAGGGCAATGGAGACGTTGCTGCCCGTTGCCAGCATCAGGATGCCGGCGGGCAGCAGTGTGGCAAAGTTGTACACAAGGGCGAGGAGGAGGTGGGGCAGAAAGGCGACAACGCCTCCGGCGCTGAGGCCGGCGGTGCAGATGCTCATCAACAGTTTTGCACTGTGCTCCCCCTCCAGGAACATGAAGAAGAGAAACCCCGTTCCCCAGATCATCGCCGTTACAATGACACTGGTGATAAAGATTCTGTTGTTGAGGGTTTCAAACCGATCCGCCGACCATTTTGCCGCCAAAAGGTGTAAAACCCTGAACAGACAGATGGCAGTGGTGGAAAACAGAAAAACAGAGGCGAAAAGGGGATGCCGTTGATGAAAGCTGTCTGTGAAAAGAACGATACAGGCCAGCAGAATATAAAACCCAATGCCTATGGTGGACCGCTGCTTGAGGTCTTTTACGACCCTTCTGTTGAGTCTGTTTTTCTGAAATGTCATGGTTTCCTTTAATGGCTGGAATTTAATCTGTTTAGGCCTTAACAGAAAACCAATGCAAAATCCACTGTTTTTTAAATGAAACACTATTTTTCCGCTTTCTGGCTGAAATTCTCCTGACTCCGTTGGTCCGCCATATGTGACGAGGGGCCGATGTTATGGGATCGATTCAGCACTGCCGGTTTGCATAAAACAACGGGATGGCTTACAATGAAAAATCATGGTCCGGCTGATTTGAAAACAAAGAGGATTTGGGTATGGGTACCGTTTCACTGGTTTTTGACAAGGAGTTTGATTTTTTTCTGCCGCTGCCTCAGCCGGAAAGGATGGTTTGCTGTCCTTTCAGGCAGGGGGCGTCTATCAAGGATATCATTGAATCCCTGGGAGTGCCCCACACCGAGGCAGGGAAGATTCTGGTTCAGAACAGGGAGGTGGACTTCTCTTTTGTACCCCGGCCAGGAAATCTGGTCCGGGTTGTTTCCCTGCCCCGGCCCTTTGATGTGACCGAAAAGAGCATTTTGCGACCGGAGCCCTTTGATGCCGTTTCCTTTCTTGTGGATGTGAATGCGGGGAAACTGGCAAAAATCCTGCTCAAGCTGGGGTTTGATGCCAAATACTCCAATGCCTTCACAGACCGGCAGATTGCCGATCTTGCCGCTGCCGAAAGGCGAATCGTGCTGACCAGGGACACCGCTCTTTTAAAGAGAAAAAAGATTCTCTTTGCCAAACGGGTCCGGGCATCAAATCCCTGGCTGCAGGCAAGGGAAGTGGTCACCTGTTTCGGGCTTGACAGCAGCCATTTCAACTTTCTTTCCAGGTGCTCCCTGTGCAATCAGCCCCTGGAAGCCGTTGCCAAGGAATCCATCCTCCACAGGCTTGAGCCGAAAACCAGAAAGTACTACCACGAATTTAAAATCTGTCCCCTTTGCCGGCAAATCTTCTGGAAGGGCTCCCACTGTTCGGATATGGAGCAGAAGCTTCAAAAGCTTGGCATGCCGGCCCGGTAAATTGTGTCGCTTTGGGCCCATTTCCATTTTCCCGGCAGCATCGTGTAAGGGCCATGGAGCTGATTTCCTGGCAAGCATGGCCGACTCCCTGCTACCGGAGAAAGTGCTGTATCGCTTTTTCCCACATCCCCCGGGCCTTGAGAATGGTTTCGCAAACCTCCCGGACGGCCCCTTCGCCGCCCCTGGCCGTTGTAACCATGTCTGCCCTTTCTTTCACTTCCCGGGGGGCGTCGGGCACGGCAACGGCAAGGCCTGCCAGCTTCATGGCGGGCAGGTCGATGAGGTCGTCTCCCACAAAGGCGATCTGGTCAAACGAGATTCCTGTCCGGTCCGACATTGTCCTGAGTCCCTTTCCCTTCTCCTTGATGTTGTCAAGCACAAGGTCAATGCCCAGGTTGGTGCAGCGGTGGAAAAGGGCTTTGGAGGTGCGGCCGGTGATGATCCCCGCCTGGATGCCGCTCTCCATGAGAAGCCGCAATCCCAGGCCGTCCCGGGAATGAAAGCTTTTGATCTGTTCTCCTGAATCGGAATAGGTCACCTGGCCCCTGGTGAGCACGCCGTCCACATCCAGCAGCAGCAGTTTTATTTTTTGGAGTTCTGGTTTCATGCTGTCACCTGTTTAATGGCCAGCAGCTTGGAGAGCAAAGGCTCCATCTCCTCCAGGGGAAGGGAGTTGGGCCCGTCGCACAGGGCCTTGTCAGGGTCCGGGTGGGTCTCCATGAACAGTCCATGGGCCCCGGCAGCAACGGCTGCCCTGGAGAGGAGCGGCACAAACCGGCGCTCGCCTGCAGAAACGCCGTTGCCGCCCCCGGGGAGCTGCACGCTGTGGGTGGCGTCAAAAATCACCGGCACCCCCATGCTGCCGATGATCTCCATGGACCTGAAGTCCACAACAAGGTTGTTGTACCCGAAGCTTGTTCCCCGTTCCGTTATGGAGATGTCACGGCTGCCGGAGGCGCGGGCCTTGTCAATGATGTTTCGGCAGTCAAAGGGGGAGAGGAACTGTCCCTTCTTGATGTTCACCGGCCTGCCAGTGCGGCAGGCCGCTGCAATGAGATCGGTCTGGCGGCAGAGAAAGGCGGGGATCTGGATCACATCCAGCACCTCTGCCGCCTCTGCCGCCTGGTCGGGCAGGTGGATGTCGGAAATCACCGGCAGGTCCAGCCCGGTTTTAATCTCGTCGAGGAGTTTCAGACCCTTGTCAAACCCCGGTCCCCGGAAGGAGTCCATGGAGGTCCGGTTGGCCTTGTCAAAAGAGGCCTTGAACAGGAACGGGATTCCCAGCTTTTGGGTGATCTGTTTCAGTTGTTGTGCAATGGCAAAGGTGGTATCCCTCTCTTCAATCACGCAGGGACCTGCGATGAGGAAAAAAACCGGGGAAGGGGTGTCGATCATATTGAAAAAATAGTTGTTCATGTTTTCCGGGCCTTTTGGGCTATGGCGGAAAAGCCGGGTTAATATACTTCCATGATGGATTTGAACCGATGGTATTCCGTGTCAACGGGCATGTTCTTCTGCTTTAAATTGTCTATCATGCCCTGGGCATTGAACCGCAAATAGGGGTTGATTTTGAGCTCGTCGGTCAGGGTGGAAACCACCAGGGCGGGATCGTATTTTTCCAGGTACGCCTCCATGTGGGGATTGTTGGTTTCAATGGTTCTTGCAAAGGCGATGGATTCTTGGACATAATCGTGGCCTGCATAGATTTTTGTGCTGCCCGGCAGGGCCATCAGCCGTTTGATGGAGAGGAAAAAGGCGTGAAGATCCCCTGAAAAGCAGTTGCCAACGGTTCCGTTGAACAGGGTGTCCCCGGTGATGAGAAAATCATCTCCCTTGAAGGTGACACCATCCCCGGTGTGGCCCGGGGTCGAAAAGACCTCCAGGGGTTCCCCGTCAAGAAAGAGGGTTGTGTCTTCTGTTATTGTCCGGCAGTCGATGAATCGGGCGGCCGTTTTTTCCAGCAGGGCCTGGTTGCCGGAAGTGTGGTCGTAATGGGAATGGGTGTTGGTCACATGGGCAATCTCGATGCGGTTCTCTTCTGCAAAGGCAAGGATCTTGTCAACCGCCCCGGCATCAATGGCGATTCCGGTTCTGGATCCGTATACCAGGTATCCCAAATTGTCTGCTGAATAGTTAAACTGCTGGACACGCATAAACACCTCCAGGTCAGGGGTCAGGGTTTGAAATTTAGGGCTTTATCACAATCTCAGCCAAATTCGTTAACGGAAGTTCTGTTCCCGGGTGTTTGATAACTGCCTTGGGGTAAGGCACCATTTCAACAAAAGCCCAGAGAACCGAAGCCTTCTTCTTGTTTATTGATTCGCCACCTCTTCAAGAATCAGCTCTTTTACGCCTTCTGCAACCCCGAGATGCCTTGTTGCCGTTATCTTTATCCGGGGGTGTCTTGCCTTTATTTTAGAGAGAATCTCCGGGATATCCTTTGTTACATGGCTGCCGGAGCCCGATTGTCGCAGTGTAAGCCCCAAGGATATTTGCTTGAATGGCAACGAT
>JAWOGI010000087.1:0-15018 GCA_046496975.1 Desulfobacteraceae bacterium
GGCCAGTTTTTTGTCTACCTCCACAATATCCGGTTCCACGTGGGGAAAGCCCATCTGCACGGAAAGGAGTTCAAGAAAAGAGTTTTCGCTGAGGAACTTCTGTTCAATCAGTACCTCGCCGATCTTTTTCTTCTCCTTTTCGGTTTGCTGGATTTTCAGTGCAGCTTGCAGTTTTTCTTCGGTAATATAGCCAAGTTCCAGGAGAAGGTCCCCCACCCGTATGGAGAGGGACTCTTTCCTCAGGGTCTCCTTGATTTTGTTTTCAGACAGGTGGCCAAGGTCCACAAGGATATCAAGCAAAGAGACCTGGGAGGCAAGTTTCGATTTGATCCGCAGTGCGTGATCAACCTGTTTTTCCGTGACAATTTTTTCCCTGACAAGACAGGAAACGATTTCACCGGTTTTTTTTGGGGGTTTCTTGTTCTCTTCCCGGTTTTCTTTCATGTCTTCGATCATGCTGATTTCAGAAGCCAAAACATTACCTCTTTTTTGGACCCTTGGGGCCCTGGTAAAAAAAACGGTTTAGCGATTAAGCTGGGTCATAACATCGACCCCCTTGGGGGTCAACTGTTTTTGAATCCGAATTTTTGCTGGTAGTCTTCAATGGCAATTTCCATTTCAGCCAGTCCGATTTCCGATATGCCGAGAATATCCGCCTCTTCAGAAGAGGCGATCATGGCGGTCTCCTCTTCGCGGTTTCCCCTCTCCATCTTGTTGCACACCTGATCCACGCACCGGACAAGGGCAAGGAGGATGTCGTTGCGGTCAAATTCCGGGGTGTGGTGTTCCCCGGCAATTCTGCACAGGGAATCTGGAAGGTTCCAGCTGGACAGGAGTTCATGTCCCAATTTGGGGTGGAGTCTGTCAATGATCTGTTCTACAAGGGTGTCCGGGGGATAATTTTTTATCACATTATCGGTTTTCATCTTTTCAAAGGCCGTCAAGAGATAAAGCTTGCCCATATCGTGCAGCAGCCCGGCGATGAAGCTATGCTGAATCAGGTCTTCAATCTCCAGGTATTTAGCCGTCCAGAGAGAGCCCGTGGCACATAATAAGGAGTGCCGGAGGAGTTTCTTCTGGTGCAGGCGGATGAACGGGTCTCGGGACTGGAAGTTTTTTCTATGCACTGCCTGTAAAATTAGATTGCCAAGTTCCACACTTCCCAGTCTAAGGATTGCCTCTTTTATGGTGGAGATCTGCTCCAGTCCCCTGTAAAAGGCGGAGTTGGCCATCTTGAGCACATGGCCCGTCACCGAGGGGTCTGCCTTGATCATCTTTTCTATTTTTTTCAGGTCCGGATCTTTTCTTATCACCTCTTTCTGCAGTCTCAGGGAATTTTTGCTCAGCACAGGAAGGGACTTTTCTTTGTCCAGCTGGGTTCTGAGGATGTCAATGATGGAACGGGTTTGACTCATGGTGCGGGTATCCTGCAATTGCTCGGTTCGTCTTGTGGGAAACCTCCGGATAAGACCCCGGAATTCAGCATGGCCCAAAAGATCATTTTTACACGATTCAGGTCTGCCTGGCAATGAAAAAAGGGCATCTTCCCCGGGAACAGATCCTGCGATATTGACTTTTGTCTCTTCTGCACTAATATTCTAAGTCTATGAAACGGATAAAAAAGATTGAAAAAAAGATCAACGATACCATGTGCCAGGACCGGCCCGGTTTTATCCGGGAAATTGTTGCTCTGAAGCGGGCCATGGCAAAGGACAGTGAGCGCTCCAGCTCCGGTGAAGCCGGCAGGGGCGCTGCCGGTAAAGAGAAGATTCTTGGCCGGCGGCTTTCACAGCTTGAGCAGCGTGTTGCGACTTCCCTCGAGACAAAAAAACAGAGGGAAGCCTCTCTGCCCCGGCTCCATTACAATCCTGATCTTCCCATCACGGCAAAAAAAGATCAGATCATCGACGCTGTTAAAGCCAGCAGGGTTGTGATCATTTCCGGGGAGACAGGGTCGGGGAAAACCACCCAGATACCCAAGTTCTGCATGGAGGCCGGCAGGGGGAGTGCCGGCAAGATCGGCTGCACCCAGCCCAGAAGGATTGCCGCCATCAATGTTGCCCACAGGATTGCCGAGGAGATGGAAGAAGAGCTGGGCCGTTCTGTGGGGTACAAGATCCGGTTTGACGACCGCTCTGTTCGAGATTCCCGTGTCAAGCTCATGACCGACGGGATTCTGCTTGCCGAAACCCAGAGGGATCCGTTTTTAAACGAGTACGATACGATCATTGTTGACGAGGCCCACGAGAGAAGTTTGAACATCGATTTCTGCCTGGGGATATTGAGAGATCTCGTTAAAAAGCGAAAAGATCTCAAGCTGATCATCACATCGGCCACCATTGATACGGAAAAATTTTCCAAGGCCTTTGACATGGCTCCGGTCATCGAAGTGTCGGGGAGGACGTTTCCCGTGGAGGTTCGGTACGCCGATCCAGCAGACGGGCAGACCGAGGAAGCGTCGGACAGCGATGCCGGTGACGACCAGGGGTATGTGGAGGCGGCCGTCGATGCCCTGGATACTATCTGCACCCGGTCGAGCCGGGGGGATATCCTCATCTTCATGCCCACCGAGCAGGACATTGAAGAGACCATGGGACTGATCCGGGGGAGGGGGTATCCCGGGCTTTCGGTGATGCCCCTTTTTGCAAGGCTTCCTGCCCGGGAGCAGGCCGGGATCTTTTCCACCGGTGCAGGCAGAAAGGTCATTGTGGCCACCAATGTGGCCGAAACTTCTCTTACCATTCCCGGCATCAAGTATGTCATCGATTCCGGTCTTGCCAGGATTCCGGCCTACTCTCCCAGGACCAGAACCACGGCCCTTCCCGTCCGGGCCATATCCCAGAGCAGTGCCGACCAGCGAAAAGGTCGGTGCGGACGCGTGGCCAACGGGATCTGCATCCGGCTGTTCAGTGAAGCCGATTACGGAGCCCGGCCCTTTTTCACCTCTCCCGAGATTTTGCGAAGCAACCTGGCAGAGGTGATTCTGCGGATGATCTCCCTGAAACTCGGGGATGTCGCCGCTTTTCCCTTTATCGATCCCCCCTCGGCCAAGAGCATCAAGGACGGCTTTGACACTTTGCTGGAACTCAACGCCATCCAAGAAAAATCTCCTGGAAAGGGGAAAAAGAAAACCTTTGTCCTGACGGAAAAGGGGCGGATCATGGCCTCGCTGCCCCTTGATCCCAAGCTCTCCAGGATTTTGATCGAGGCTGATCATCGAAACTGCCTTGAACAGGCTCTGGTCATTGTTTCGGCCCTCTCCATTGCAGATCCAAGGCAGCGGCCCCATGACACTGCCCAGCAGGCAGATCAGAAACACGCCCGGTTCAAGGATACCCGTTCGGATTTTGTCACCCTGCTCAATATCTGGGAGGCCTTTGAAACGGCGGAAACCTCCTTGAAGACCAGGGGGAAGGTTCGCTCCTTCTGCCGGGAAAATTTCCTCTCGTTTAAGCGGATGAGGGAGTGGAAGGATATCCGATACCAGATTCGATCGGTCTTAAAGGAACACGGCATAACAGCAAAGGGCAGAAAAGGCGGATCCAGGTCTGCCCGGCCGGTCAAGGGGCTCAAGGCAAAAAAGTATGAGATCGGGGGGGAGGAATACATCGAGCTGCACAAATCCCTTTTGTGCGGATACCTTGCCAACATTGCCCACAGGAAGGAAAAGCATCTGTTTAACGCGGCCAAGGGGCAGCAGGCAATGATATTTCCCGGCTCCGGCCTTTTCAAGCATCCCGGGGAGTGGATCGTGGCTGCCGAGTATGTCAAGACCTCCCGGCTGTTTGCCCGCACTGCGGCAACCATCGATCCAGCCTGGCTTGAAGAGCTGGGCAGGGGGCTTTGCACCTATACCTGGTCTGATCCCCACTGGGAGAAAAAGCGTGGCGAGGTGGTGGCCAGCGAGCAGGTCTTTCTTTTCGGCCTTGTGATCGTTGCAGCCAGAACCGTTGGTTACGGCAGGATCAATAAACAAGAGGCAGGGGAGATCTTTCTGCGAAGTGCCCTGGTCAACGGCGAGGTGGAGAGGCCCTTTCCCTTTATGGAGCACAACCAGGCCCTCATGGATCAGCTGGCAGACCTTGAGGACAAGACCAGAACACGGGATATTCTTGTTACGGAAGAGGAGATCTTTCAATTTTATCAACAACGGATAGGGCATGATTTCTCGGATATCCGCTCGTTTGCAAAATACCTCAAGGATAAAAACGATGACCTGTTTTTGCGAATGACCCTTGAAGATCTCCAGAACACCACCCCGGACGAAGAGATTCTTGCCAGTTTTCCCGACCATCTGGACATGGGAGGGGTGAAATTGAAACTTGAGTATGATTTCCAGCCGGGAAAGGAGAAAGACGGGGTCACCATCAAGGTGCCGGCAGCCTCTGCCTCCTCGATTGCCAATGCTCCCATGGAGCGACTGGTCCCCGGTCTTTTCAAAGAGAAAATCGAAGCTCTGATCAAGGCCCTTCCCAAAAAACAGCGAAAAAAGCTGCTCCCTGTTTCCCACAGGGCCGACATCATCTCCAGGGAGATGACCGATTCCGGCCGTCCCCTGTTTTTGGAGTTGAGCCGGTTTGCCAAAAAGCGGTTCAATGTTGACATTCCTGCCTCGGCATGGTCGGACAGGGAGATTGATCAATACCTGAAAATGGGGATTTCGTTAAGGGACAGCAGGGACAGGGAGGTCGCCTTCTCCCGGGACAGCTCTCTTTTAAAAAGCTTTTCCGGTGAAAAAAACCCAGGGGGCAGCCTGGAGCAGGCCAGGAAACAGTACGAGAAAGAGGAGATCACTCAGTGGGATTTTGGTGATATCGAAACCCCTGTGCGCATCCAGGAGAGCCGGGATCTTGCCTGGGAATTTTTTTACGGGCTTTCCTGCGAGGACGGCAGGGTGGCCCTGCGCCTGTTCAGGTCCCGGGCCGCTGCCCTGGCTGCCCACAAAAAAGGGGTTGCCGCCCTCTATGCCATCTGTTACGAACGGGACATCTCCGCTCTGAAAAAGGATATCCGATCTTCCAGGCAGATGAAAAAATATGCTTCGACGTTTGGTCCCTGGGAACCCTTTGCCGTTGCCCTGTCCCAGTGTCTCCTGGCAGATATTTTTGCTGTCAATGTCACAACCCGGCAGGGGTTCTACGATCATGCCGATAAAACAGTGCCCCTTCTGTATAAAAAGGGAGCCGATTTTATCCAGAATGCCGCAGCGCTGTGCCAGGGGTATGAAAACACCCTTTCCCTCTTCCAGCGGCTTGCCCTTAAAAACCAGAACCGGCCACAGGTTTTGAGCCTGCTGGAACGGCTTCAAAAAGAGGCGGCTTCCCTGGTGCCCGACACTTTTCCCAAGATTTACACGCCGGAACGGATCGGCAAGCTTCCCCTTTATCTTAAGGGCATGGGAATCAGGGCCGAAAGGGGGGCTGTGGAGCCGGCCAGGGATGAAAAAAAACAGCAGCTTGTGGATCCCTATGGGAAAAAATTTGACCATCTGCTTCAAACCCTGGATGAATCGTCAACCGGGGAGAAGGCGGAAATGGTTGAGACTTTTTTCTGGATGATCGAAGAGTACAAGGTCTCTCTCTTTGCCCAGGAGCTGAAAACATCCATTAAAATTTCCCCGAAACGGCTTGATGCCATGTATCAAAAAATCATGGCCATGGTTTAGGGGTGATCCCGATCCCCCCATGGCGGCTTGCCGATACAACGAATAATGGGTCGTAGACGCGGAGCCAAATGGCATTATGCCGCCCCCAGCGGATTGCCCCGGTGGACAATCAGGGTTGATGTTGAGGAATTGTTTGATTTTTATGGGACATTGGGTATATTGTAAGTTAGTCCACGAAGCAGCAAATGTGGGTAACATTGGGAACAGGTTCTTAACTGGCCTGCCTTTCCGGGGTGAATGCTATGGAAATATTAATTGCCGAAGATAACTCTGCTGTTCGTCTGCTGTATGAAACAACACTGAAACAGACCGGCCACACCCTTGTTTTAACCAAAAACGGGACCGAGGCCTTTGCCCGGTTTACCGAAACCACGCCCGGCATGGTCATTACCGACTGGGACATGCCCGGGATGAACGGCATCGATCTCTGCAGAAAGATAAGAAGTTATGAAAATGATCGCTATACCTATATCATTTTTGTCACATCCATGGATCGGAAAGAAGACGCTGTTCAAGGGCTTGATGCCGGTGCCGACGACTATATCCGGAAGCCCTTCCACGGCAGGGAGCTCATGGCCAGAATACGGGCCGGAGAGAGAATCCTCCAGCTTGAGGAGCGTATCTCTCTTGCCACTGCAGAGCTTTACCGGTCTGAAAAAATGGCGGCTGTTGGCAGGCTTGCCGCCGGCATTGCCCATGAAGTGAACAATCCCCTGGGGGCCATCTCGGGCAATCTTGAAGTCCTGGAATCCTACCACCTGGAGTTTCAGCAGTTCATAGATGTGTGGAAAGGGTTCTACCTGTCTCTGAATCAAAAAAAAAATCTGGATCTATCGATCATGAAAGGAGCAGACGCTGTCAGGACGTCAGAAGAGGAAAAGGATCTGACCTTTCTCATGGAAGATTCCCGGGAGATTCTCACCGAAAGCCGGGACAGTGTACGGCGTATTGCAGCCCTGGTGGATGATCTGCGTACCTTCGCCCGTCCCGGGGAAGCAGATGCGAAAAAGGTCGATGTCAACGGTGAGATAGAGACGGCCCTGAGAATTGTCAAAAACGAGATGGTTTTTGCTGAACCGGTGGGCCTTGATTTTGGGACTCTTCCCCTTCTGGAGTGCCAGGCTGCCCAGCTGAATCAGGTGTTTTATGCCCTTTTGGCCAACGCCGCCCATGCGACCAGGGAAAAGGGCAGGGTGAGGATCGCCACAAAAGAAGAAGGTGGCACGATTGTTGTTACGGTTTCGGACACTGGCACAGGCATTGAAAAAGAGGAGCTTCCCCGGCTGTTTGATCCTTTCTTTACCACAAGAAAGGCGGGGGAGGGAAGGGGCATGGGGCTCCATCTGGCCTATCACATTGTAAAGAGCCACGGAGGCAGCATAGAGGTGAAAAGTGATTATGGAAAAGGAACGGTTTTTACCCTGGTGCTGCCCTTGAGCTTTTCCCGGGTAGAAGCGAATGGAGAAGAGAATGGAGAGGAGTAATCATCTATGGCGGAAAAAAGCAAGCACACCGTTTTAATCGTTGATGACGATCCGGCCGTTGGCAGGAGCCTTGGCAGGGTCCTGAAAAATGCCGGCATCGATTATATCCATGCAGAATCCGGCGAAGATGCCCTGGAACTCATGGAAAAAGCAGCTGAGTCTTTTGCCGTCGTCATATCGGATCAGCAGATGCCGGGTATGAAAGGCACCGCCCTCCTTGAAAAGGCAAAACAGATTTCGCCGGATACAGTCCGTTTTCTGTTTACAGGGTATTCAGATGTGGATGCTTTGAGTGAAGCGGTGAACAAGGGGTCCATCCAGCGCTATATCTCCAAGCCCTGGGACAACAAGGTTCTCCTTGAAGCCATAAAATCGGGCGTTGACCAGTACGAGCTGCTGCAGGAGAACAACAGGCTGTTTCGCCTTGCCAAGGAGCAGAAGAAAAAACTCTACAAAATCAATTGCGATCTCAAGGAGAGTGCCGCCCGGCATAAACAGACCCTGGTTGACCTGGACCGAAGGATCGCCGAACTGAACAGGGAGATCTCCAGGGGCGCCGGGGAAAGGGATTATACCGCAGAGATAGAGGCTCTCCTTCAAAACAAAAAGATGCTCACCCAGGAGAAGATGAATTTTCTTTATGCTGCCATTGTTGGTGAACTCTTCGAGCAATTCCAGGATATTGCCGCACGCAACGGATTTGAAATGCCCCGGGAGCTGTTGACTTCCAACGGCGGTAATGGTGGACAAAACAGCACCGGCCCGTGATCGTTTGACAGGGGGGCGACGATTGGATAGGGAGAAGAGGATGACGGACAGCAAAGTGCACAAGGTTCTGGTCGTTGATGACGAAGAGCCTGTTTTGAAAATGCTGAGAAGGGTTTTGAAACGAAGCGGGTTTCCAGGGGTGATCTCCGCCTTGAACGGAGAGCAGGCCCTGAAGCTGCTCAAGCAGCATAAAAATCAGTTTTTTCTGATTATTTCAGATCTGCATATGCCCGGGATGAGCGGCACAGAGCTGCTGGAAAAAAGTATTCTCGTCAGCCCTGAATCGAGAAGAATGCTCATAACCGGGTTTTCCGATCTTGACGGCATTGCCGATGCGGTAAACCAGGGGGGGATTCACCAGTATATTGCCAAACCCTGGGACAACAGGGAGCTTGTGGAAAAGGTGTCCGCCGAGTTTGCCGTCTACCAGAAGTTCCAGGAGCGCAAGCGGCTGTTTAAACTGACAAAACACCAGGCTTCAAAGCTTTTCGGGTATGCCGGTGAAATGAAAAAGAGGGAAAAGGCCTTTAAAGAAAATATCCGCCGGAAAAAAGAGACAGAAAAGTGGCTGGAGCAGGAGCTGCTTTCTGCCAGAAAAGAGGCTGAAAACCGTAAAACATTTCCCGGCCTGGATGAACTCTTGTCCAGAACCATTCCCATCAAACAGGAAAACCTGATCCACTGCTTCTCCCTGGCAAAATCCGAGCTGTTTGCCACCATGAAAACCCTGGGGGAGAAACATCAAATCACCGTGTCTGAGCCTGACCGGGTGTTTGATGCAAATCACATCGAAGAGGAAACCTTTGAGACCATTGATCAGATCATTGAGCTGGTGATGCAGAAAGTGGAGCCGAAAATGGGCTCCCTTGATTCAGGTCCGTCAAAAACCGGGGATGTTGATGATTATGAAACCCTGCCCGATTTTGCCTTTCTTGCCCTGACCGATGGGTATATCACGGAAAAAGAGCTGGAAAGGGCAGAGGAACGGTTTGCCGCCGGGCAGGAAACCGCCGGCCTTACCATGGAGAAAGTTTTACTGGAAATGGGGCTGCTGCTGCGAAAAGAGGCCAGCGTGATCCACACCAAGCGTGCCCTCATAGAGACAAGACTCTGGGACCGGAAAATGGCCGAGGAGCTGGTAACACGCAAAGCCGTGTCGGTTCAGGAGACCCAGAGGGCGTTTTTAAAACAGTGGAACGATTTTGAAGAGAGCGGTACGGTAACACCCCTGGCAGATATTTTCCTGGAATCCGGCATTATAACCCGGGAAACCAGGGATCAGGTGTATGAAGCCATTGACAGAACAGACAAAAAAGCGCCGGCAGAAGTGGAGCAGCCCTCGGGGGTCTCCCTGGATTATGGTGCCTTTGTTGACCTCGATATTTCCAGGGACAGGCTCAAGGCGTATATCAGGATTCCCAAAAGCGTTCAGGGGGCCGAGGATATCGGGCCGGTAAAAGCACTTCTCAAAAAACAGGGCATCAAATACGGGGTCGTGGATGACTTTGTTCTGAAAAGATTTATAAGGCAGGAGAGCAATCCCGACGAGCGGTTCGTTGTTGCCAGGGGAGATGCCCCGGATCACGGGGAACAGCCCCGGATTGTCTTCCATTTCAGCAGGGAAAAGGAGAGGGCCGGTGTGGTTGCAGCGGACGGTTCCATTGATTTTAGGGAAACCGGGAGATATGGTTATGTCAATGAGGGGGAGCTTCTGGCCGAATTGATACCCGGGAAACGGGCCAGGCCTGGCAGGGATGTGTTTGGTGAACCGATTCCCGTCGGTGACCGGGAGAGTGTCTCCCTGAAATGCGGAACCGGGGCAGAGCTGTCCAAGGACGGGTTGAAGATCCTCGCAAAGATTTCAGGGCAGCCCAGTATTGATCCCACCGGGGTAGTTTCGGTCCTTGAGGAGCTGTATGTAAAAGGGGATGTCAATTTTGAGACGGGAAATATCGATTTTAACGGCAATGTGGTGGTTCACGGATTTGTAACCCAGGGATTTACCATTGCCTGTGAAAACCTTGTTGCCAACGGAATCGACGGCGGTACTGCAAGGGTCACAGGGGATTTGAACATCTCCACAGGCATTGTCAACGCAAGTGTCGAGACAAGGGGGAATATCCAGGCCAAATACATCAACCATTCCACCGTTTACGGCGGGGGGGATGTCATGGTAACCCG
Source organism: Desulfobacteraceae bacterium (assembly GCA_046496975.1). Lineage (GTDB taxonomy): Bacteria > Desulfobacterota > Desulfobacteria > Desulfobacterales > Desulfobacteraceae > DATFJZ01. The sequence continues at coordinate 10,099 of JAWOGI010000087.1, forward strand.
TGAGATAATGGGATCCCATATCTCTGTCAGCGGAGCCATTGACAACAAGGGCGGCCGGATCACCTCTTCCGTGCTGGCAGCAAGAAAGGGGTTTACTGTAAGACAGATCGGCACGGAAAAGGCCGAGCGTTCCACCATAAAGATGGGGGTTGATGACCATGCCCAATGGCTGGCCGAACAGTTTGACACCATGGCAGGAGAGGTTGAAAAACAGCTTGATACCATCTACCGGGAAAGGGCCGTTCACGATGAAGAGGACAGGAAACTCCACGGAAGGGTTGCCAGTGAAACCTTTGCCCAGGAGAAAACAGCCGGGGAAATCGCTGCCATGAGGGAAAAAATGGGCAGGGGCCCAGGGGCGGATGCCGCTGCCAGTACCGCGGTCAACAAGATTAAAGAACTTGAAACCGTTCTGAAAAAGATCGATGAGAAAATCGAGGCGTTTTTTGAAAACCAGGATGCGGTTCAGAAAAAAATTCAGGCCTGTGATGAGAAGGCCGGCCATTTTTCCCGCCAGCTGGAAGGTCTTAAAAAGGAAAAAGAGGCCTTTCTCGAATTTCTCCTGCTGGACGACCCTGTTGCCGTTCTCACGGTGAATAAAAAAATAGTTGCAGGCACAAAAATTGTTGGCACCGCATCAACACTGATCGTGAAGCGGGATACGAAGATGTCAAAATTCATGGAGATCGATGCGGCGGATTCCGACAGCCGTGAAACCAAGCAGATTGTCCATCAAACGTTGTAAGTTGCAACGGTTAAATCGATTCCCAGGGCAACACGATTTTCATATAAAAAAAATGATATTAGAGGAACGTCCCTGAGAAGGGAGGCTGGAGAGCGAATGGGTGACGAGGCAAAACAGAGAGTGGTTGTGGTTGAATCCGATGAAACGCTGAAAGGCCGGATCGAAAAGGTCTTGACCTCCCAGGGTATGGACGTGGTTGGTGAAACCAGCGGTGCCGGGGCCATTGAAACACTTGAGCGGTCAAGTGAGGACCCCTTTGCTCTGGTTGTGTCAAGTTATCGAATGCCTGCAATGAAGGGTGATGAAATCCTTGAAAAGGTCAAACAGGTCTCTCCTGATACCCAGCGGGCCCTGATCGCAGAGGCTTCAGACCTTGATACCATGATCAACGCCGTTAACAGCGCCAAGATACACGCCTGTTTTCTTTTGCCCCTGGATGAAGTCGATTTTGTCGCCCGGGTGAAACAGTGCTGTGACCAGTTTGATCGTATCCGGCAGATTGACCATCTGCACAGGGTGACCAAACGCCAGAACAAGCAGATGTTCAAGCTGGCAGAGGAGATGAAGAAAAAAGAGGCTGCCAGCAAAACAAAAATAGAAAAGCAAAAAAAACGGGTGAGGATTCTTAAGTCGGAACAGAAAAAAAGCCTGGACCGTGGTAAAGAGCTTTTCTCGTTGGAATCTTTCATGAAAAAAAAAGGGCTTGAGTTTGCCCCGGAAATCTTTGCCGGGGAATTTGTCCACACGGCGGAAGAGATGAAAAAGATTCTTAGAAGGGCCGCCGGTTTTGACAACCCCGGGATAGAAGAGATCGATCCCTGGGATATTGTCAACACCCCCCGGACAGACAGTTCCTTTTCCGGGTTGGCCGGTGAGATCCTGCCCCTTGCTTTTACCGCCATGGAGAAAAACAGGGGGACCTTGGTCATGGATGAGAAAAGCTCTTCCATGGAGGAGTGCCTTGAGTTGAGCCTGTCAGACGATAGGCTGAAGGCGTTTTTGAAAATTGTCAAATACGATGCCAAGGTCCTCAATACGGACAATGTCAAAACGTTCCTCCATGAAAAGGGGGTACGGTTCGGTGTGGTGGAAGACCGGATCATCCAGGCGTGGCTCTCCGATACGGCCAAACAGGGCCCCTCTTTTGTTGTTGCCGAGGGGAAAGCCCCTGTGGTGCCTAAAAATGCTCAAATCACCTATTCGTTTCCCACAGATTACCTCCAGGCGGGCAAGGTGAACAGTGACGGCAGCATCGATTTCAAGGAGAGGGGGGATGTCCCCTTTGTTGAAAAGGGGGTGCTCCTGGCCTCCAAGGTGCCCGTGGTGGAGGGGGCTTCCGGCGTGGATGTCCTGGGCAGTGAGATATCGGTTCCAGAGCCGGAAGATCTTCTCTTTGCCGCCGGTACCGGGACGGTGCTGTCAGAAGACGGGTCGGCCATTTACGCCGATGGTGACGGCCAGCCCCATCTGGATGCCATGGGAAAGATCTCCGTGTTTTCCGATCTCACCATAGAGGGGGATGTGGGGTTTGAAACGGGAAATATCAAATATGAGGGGAATGTGGTGGTGAAAGGGGTTGTCAGGGAGGGATTCTCCGTTAAAGGGGCTTCTCTTACCGCTTCCCAGGTGGAGGGAGCAGACATCGATCTGACAGGGGACCTCAATGTGTCGTCGGGTATTATCGATGCCCGGCTGATAAAGGTCCAGGGCACTGTCCAGGCAAAGTATATCAACAACTCCAAAATCGATGCCTTTGGGGATCTGGTGGTGCAAAAAGAGATCATCGATTCGAAGATCTGCCTGTCAGGGGCCTGTATCAATTCCAGGGGCACCGTCCTCTCGTCAAAAATCAGTGCCAAGCGGGGCTTGGATACCGGTCAGATCGGCACGGAGGTCTCCGGGATTTCCACCATCAGGGTCGGGGTTGATGACCATCTCAACGGGCTTGTGGCAAAGGTGGATGCAAAACTCGACAGCAACAAAGAAGCCATGGAGGCGCTGAAGCGTAAGACTTTTGAGCTGGAAGCAGAGGATCAAACGCTCAATGAACGGGTTACCCGGCAGGCCCATGTCCAGGACCGCACCCAGCTGGAGCTCAAGGAGATCAAAAACAAGACGGTTGATCTTGAGACATCGGGAGACACCGGTTCTCTTCAGAGGCTTCGCAAAACCATCGAGCAGATGGACAAGAAAATAAAACAGGCTGAAAATGCAATCACCAAGGCCTTTGACCGTCAGGACGAGATTGCAGAGGAGCTTGGAAGGCAAAAAGATCAACTGAGAAGACTGGAGCAGTCCAACCGGGCACTGGTAAATGAAAAAAAAGGGTTGCGGGAGTTTGGGGCAAAGCATCCTCCCCTTGCCCGGGTAACGGTCAACAAAAAAGTGATGCCTGAAACCAGGATCGCCGGTCCCAATGCCTCTGTTGTCATCCGAAATCCCGGTGGCCGGTGTGTGATCACCGAGGTTGAAAGAGGAGAAGAGGACGGCAGCGGGCCCTTGTATTATGAAATGGCCATCTCGAACAGCCAGGGATAGGACGTCATTTGAGTAGTGGATAGTGGGGTGGGGTCAGGCTTTCGTTATTGACATTATCGTGTGCTTTATGGTTTGATTGTGCTTCTCTGTCCGATAACGTCAATAACAAAAGTCTGACCCCGTTGGTTCTGACCCCGTTGGTTCGCCAAAGAAAGGGGCCGGCTTCTGTCGTTTCAGACAGCCCTGGGTGTAGATCTGCTGTTTTTTTTCCAGAACCTTTACCGCTTCTTTTCTCTGGTTTTCCGTCAAATCACAGCGGCCTAGGATCTTCTGGATGGACTGTATCCTGTACCGGTCAAGGGAGTGACCGGCGGAGAGTTGGTCCCGGTGGCCTCCTTTTTTCACAGTGCAGGCCTTGTCGATCAGGAACACAGGAAAAGTCACCGCTGTTCGCAGCCAGAGATCATAATCCTCGCATGCCAGAAGGGTTTCATCAAAATACCCCACTGTATCGAAAAAAGAGCGTCTCATCATCACGGCCGATGGGCTGACCAGGCAGAGGTGAAGGGATGGCTCAAAGATCATGCCGGACTGTTTTTTGTGTTTTTTTTTGGGGTTTACCCGCTTGCCCCGCCTGATCCAGATCTCTTCGGTCTGGCAGATCATGGCCCGGGGATTGTCGGCAAAAAAATCGATCTGGCAGGCTGTTTTGTCGGGCAGCCACAGGTCGTCGGAGTCGAGAAATGCCACAAAATCCCCCCTGGCGTTTTTGATGCCGAGATTCCTTGCCGCACTGACCCCCTTGTTGGGCTGCTGCACCAGGGTGATTTTTTCCATGAACGGCTCAAGGACGTCAAGGGTGTTGTCCGTGGAACCGTCGTCAACAACGATGATTTCCATGGGATAATGGGTCTGTTTCAGGACAGAGGCCACGGCCTCGGCCACACACCATCCCCTGTTGAATGTTGGAATGATTGTGGTAACAAGGGGCCTCTTGTTTTTTTCTTCGCTGTTTTTCATGTTTTTTCCAGATTTTCCTCGGTCATGGGGGTCCGGGCTGTTTTTTTTTCCTTTTCTTGACATGCATTATTAAATCGCATACATAAAGCAGGATATAACATATCACTGATCATTTTATGAAGGGGTTTTTATGGCAAGGCCAAAATTGAAAGAGCATGTGATCAACCGGGACTGGTGCAAGGGGTGCGGCATCTGTGTCCATTTTTGTCCGAAACAGGTGCTGGAACTTGATTCAAACGAAAAGGTGGCGGTGGAGAGGGCTGAAGATTGCATCTGCTGCAAGCTTTGTGAATTGAGGTGTCCTGATCTTGCAATCGAAGTCATCACATACCAGCAGGAAGTAGAACATGAATAAAAAAATAAAGTTTGTCCAGGGAAACGAGGCGTGTGTTGCCGGGGCCCTCTATGCAGGGATCGATTTTTTTGCCGGTTACCCCATCACCCCTTCCACGGAAGTTGCCGAGCTTCTGGCAAAGCAGCTTCCCGAAAAAGGGGGGAGGTTTATCCAGATGGAGGATGAGATCGCCTCCATGTGCGCCATCATCGGGGCTTCTCTTACCGGAAACAAGGTGATCCGATCACCACCCCCAGTACGATCAGAAAAAGCGTTTTCCTGCGGGGTATGAAGCGTTTCAGCATTGCCGATCCCGGAGTGTTAGTTTGAAAACAAGAAGGTA
>JAWOGI010000208.1:0-17242 GCA_046496975.1 Desulfobacteraceae bacterium
GCAGAATATCAGATGTGGAAACTTCCGAGGCGGTGTTTGCCTGGGCCCATCACGTTATTATCTTCTTCTTTCTGATCTATATCCCGTTTTCCAAGCATATACATATTCTCGGCGCCATACCGAACGTGTTCCTGAGAAAGCTGGGCCATCCGGGCACCCTGAGAAGGATGGACTTTGAGGACGAGACCGCTGAGAAATTCGGGAAATCGGCAATAACCGATTTTACATGGAAGCAGCTGCTGGACCTTTACGCATGCACGGAGTGCGGAAGGTGCCAGGCGGCCTGCCCGGCATACTTGACTGATAAACCTCTCAGCCCGTTCAGGGTAATACATAATCTCAGGGGACATTTCATGGAGGAAATGAAACCGCTGCTTTCGGAAGATGTTGAGCAATGAAATGGAATGCTTGCCAGTCAAACATAGGTTATTCTTTAAAGGCCAATAAAACATTGAACAATATTTCTGACTGCATAGCTTGCGCTGAGAACCATTGTCGGTCGAACTCGTCCAGCTTATCAAGTGCGGAATCCACATCAAGCCCTGTAAAAACAGTGGCGATCAAGGATTTTGAATTGTCTTCCGGGTCAACGGAAACCTCCAGGAAAATTCGATCCACGTCTTTGAAAAATTCAAGAACTTTAGCATATGTCTGATTAACAGCTTTTATAATATCAGGATTCCGCTGCAAAAAGCTAACCACGTCGGGCCGGCCTTCAACTTCATAATTGGCAATAGCACGGACGATTCTTTTCTGTTTCTCCTCGGCTGCCTTGAAATAAAAAAGATCCCCGGCAGGCTGTCGGTGGGTATTGCGAACAGGTACATAAGAAGACCGGGGTTTGTGCATCCCTTGGCCGCCAAAACATGAAAGAACGATCTGTTTGTTTTTTTGATCGGTTCTATAATAATTCATGGGGCTACTCATTTATCTGCTCTCCTTCGCTATTCAGCAACGAATCCATTTGTGCAGCCTGGCCGTTAAGCCACTCCGCCAGCGACCTAGCTTTTTCCGGAGTCATGGCGAGGCCGAACAAGACATCACGGACGGGGCCATCCTTTACTTCTGTATCAATGGCTTCAGCCTCTAATTTGCCGTTTTTATCAAATCTGTGAGTAGCTTTTCTGGGAATTGGCCCTCTCTCAAAATACAAATTCAATACAACTTGCCCATGGGCATTTATCCCGCCAACGCCTCCATGAACCTCGTGGACTTTATAGTCCGGGGCCTTGATATAATGAAAAGTGATTGTTTTGTCATCTTCGGTCGTCATAAAACAGCCTTTTTGAAAATTTATTATTGTTGTATAACGGCCATGAGCAGCGTGCTCACAACAAAAGTAGAAAGTCGAATTAAAGGCAGCCGGTTCGGGGTTTTGCCCGTAGCGGTTTTGAGCGGTAGCTGTGAGCATGGATGCTCTAAACAGCTGCCGCTCACCTCGGAGCAGCCCATGGACGGGCTGTGAGAATGAGCGTAGGGCAATACCCCGAATCGGCTGCCGGGATTACACGACTTTCATATAATATATTTAAATAGACGGAGTCAACAACAAAGTCAATACATATTCGGAATGATCAGGAAGCACAGAGCACAGCCTCAACAGATTTGATGGTTTTTGAATACAACAAGCCTGGTTTGTTCTTTTTTGTTTTGCCCGGGGTTGCCGACGGCCAGGCCATCATGCTGAGGCTTGGTCCCCACTCCGGATCCGCACAGGCAGTGGCCATGAAGGCGGGGAGGTGTAGCATGGGAAAAAATAATCGTAACCTGGACCAGATTCTTGAAGAGCTGCAAGAAATGATTGATTCTGATGATTTGACCAGGGAGGAGATGAACCAGGCTGAAAATTTGTGAGGGAAAATATATTTCTTGAGGAGTAATCAACCTGCCCTGGGGTCCAAAACAATAGGTTTGTTGAATTCAAGCCGTCCTGGGAGAGATCCTTGAGCGGTTTTTTTGTGACTGAGGGAGATCACACCAGGCAGGTTAAAAACAACCTGCTTACATAGTGCTTACACAAGCAAAAAGGGTTTTCAACCCGAAAGCCGAAAACCCTCTATAATCGTGGTGCCCAGAGACAGAATCGAACTGCCGACACGGGGATTTTCAGTCCCCTGCTCTACCGACTGAGCTATCTGGGCTCCGCCAAAAACAAAGGCGTTATATGCTAATTCCCGTTCTGTGTCAAGCACTTTTTTACCCAAGGTCGCCAAAAAAATGTTGAACCAGGGAACAGGCCGTGATGGAGGCGGTTTCAGCCCTTAAGATCCGGGGCCCCAGAGAGAAGGTGCCAAAGCCGTGGTTTTCTGCAGCCGCTGTTTCCTGGTCGGAAAAGCCTCCTTCCGGCCCGATGAGCACAATGATTTTTCTGCCCGGCTCCCGATTTTTACCCTGGAGGCGTGTTAACGGGGCGGTTGCGTTTTCAAAAAATGCGATCTTTTCATCATAATTGTTTGATGCTTCCAGGAGCTGCTGAAAGTTCACCGGCTGCTGAATCCCCGGCACCAGGCTTCTGCCGCACTGCTTCAACGCCTCTTTTGCTATTTTTTCCCACCGTTTCATGCGCTGATGAATTCTTTTTTCATCGGGTTTTGGAACAGATCTGGCGCCGAAAAACGGTATCCATTCCACAATGCCAAGTTCCGTCAAATGCCGGATCAGCATGTCCATTTTTTTGTCCTTGAGCATGCCCTGGGCAATGGTGATATGGGCTGGAGATTCCCGCCGGGAGAGAGAGGTCTCAGTGATGGTCAGGGTGACGCACCTGGCGGATGCTGTTTCCACCCGGGCCTTGAAGTCGTGCCCCTCTCCGTCAAAAAGCTCGACAATATCATTGCAGGTGATGCGCAGAACGGTGGCAAGGTGCCGGGCGTCCTGGCCGGTTATTACTGCTGTGTTGTCCTGGATATCGGATGGTTGTATGAAAAATCGGCGCATAATAGGAACTCTATAATTGAAAACGGCTGTTTTGTCCATGGCAAATCAAACATCGATAATGGTGGTTGCGGTTAAAGAGCTTGACACTTGAAAAAGCCTTTGATATTTTTTCAAGGTGGTTCAGGTGTTTAACGGCAGTTCAATTTTCGGGGTGAGTGATTGAGCCAACGCCCGCTGGTTTGAAGGGCAGTGCTGTTAAGCGTTAACATATTACGCTGGGACTTTCCCAGTCCAACAGGAGTCTTTTATGACTGATAACATGGACCATAATCCTGACATGGACAAGGATGATGATATTATTGAGTTGACAGATATTGTTGATCCTTCTATAGATGAAATCCCGGATGATGATGATGCCATTGAGCTTTTTGATATAGAAGAGACAGACGGGGATGACGAGGGTCTGGACTTTGAACTGGACGATGAGGAGAGTTCCGATGATGAATTTGACTTTTCGGACATAGAGTTTGACAGCGAAGACGATCTTGATGACCTGGAGTTTGATGAAGAGGGTCTTTCTTTCGGCCAGGGGGAGGATGCCCTGGCCATGGAAGATCCGGAACTGAACCTTGACCTGGAAGATGATGACCTGGCCCTTGAATACGAGGAAACCGACCCGGACCGGCTTGACCACCACCAAAAGCCGGAGGGCGAGCGGGAATCTGGAAAGGAAGCGGTTTTGGTTGAAGAGGTTCAGGCTGCCCGGCGTGGCAGTGAAACCGACAGAAAGGAGGAGACTCTCTTTGCACCCACGGAAGGACAGATCCAGGCTGCCCTTGAAAAGGTGATCAAGGAGCAGTTTACCGAAAAGATCGAAACCATGCTCTACCAGGCTGTGGAAGATGTTGTGAAAAAAGAGATAGCTGATATCAAAAATAATCTGTTGCACCGTTTGAACCAGGAAGAGGGCAGCTGACAGGCTGTTTTAAAATTTGAAGTTTATTTACAGGGGATTATAAAACATGATCCCCTTTTTCATTAATACCTCAATTTCCGGACGTGATTGGCTTTTCCAGGACGTCAGGGATGCAGTGCTTTCAGAGCTTTCTCTGCACGGCCTTCCCCGAAAATTGGGTTAATACGCTTTTTAGGAGTGAGTTTATGAGTTCTGATTCTCTTGAAAAAGGATACGATCCTTCAGGAATTGAGAAAAAATGGTATGAGCTGTGGGAGTCAAAGGGGTTCTTTGCGGCAGAGGAGAAGAGCGACAAACAGGCCTATGCCATTGTGATTCCTCCCCCCAATGTGACCGGCGTACTGCACATGGGACATGCCCTGAATATCACCATCCAGGACATCATGTGCCGATACCGGAGGCTCAATGGTGACAACGTACTCTGGATGCCCGGGACGGACCATGCCGGTATCGCCACCCAGAACATTGTTGAGAAAAATCTTGCCGCACAGGGCGTATCCAGGGAAGAGCTGGGCAGGGAAAAATTTGTCGAGGAGGTGTGGAAGTGGAAGGAGCAGTCCGGCGGGGCCATCATCAACCAGCTGAAGCGGCTTGGCGCCTCCTGTGACTGGGACAGGGAACGATTTACCATGGACCAGGGCCTGTCAGCCGCAGTACGCAAGGTTTTTGTGGAGCTGTACAAACAAAATCTTATCTACCAGGGCCAGTACATAATCAACTGGTGCCCCAGGTGCACCACGGCCCTGTCAGATCTTGAAGTGGAGTACGAGGACCAGGAGAGTTTTCTTTACTATATCACCTACCCCTTTGAAAACAGCCAAGAGGGCCTGGTGGTGGCCACCACCCGGCCTGAAACCATGTTCGGAGATACGGCAGTCGCTGTGAATCCCGAGGATGAGCGGCACAGGGATCTTACCGAGGAGGAAGTGTGTCTTCCCTTGACCGGCAAAAAGATTCCCATTATCAGGGACGCCTATGTGGATACCGAGTTCGGCACCGGTGCCCTCAAGGTTACCCCTGCCCATGATCCCAATGACTTTACCCTCGGGGAGAAGCACTCTCTTAAACGGGTCAAGGTGATCGATGACAACGGCAACATGATGGAAAACACGGGGAAGTTTGCCGGCCTTGACCGGTTCCAGTGCAGAAAAGCCGCCGTGGCAGCCCTTAAAGAGCAGGGTCTGCTGGTGAAAACCCAGCCCCTGCAGAACAGTGTGGGCCACTGCTACCGGTGCAAAACCGTTGTGGAGCCCTCCCTGTCCAAACAGTGGTTTGTCAAGGTGGCCCCCCTGGCCAAAGAGGCCTCCGATGCCGTAAGAGACGGCAAGACAAAAATCATTCCCGACAACTGGTCCAAGACCTATTTTGAGTGGATGGACAACATCCGGGACTGGTGCATCTCAAGGCAGATCTGGTGGGGCCACCGGATACCCGTGTGGAACTGCGCCAGGTGCGGTGCCGTGATGGTCGAAGAGAGAGATCCCGACCGGTGCTCCAGCTGCGGTGCAAGGGAGATTGCCCAGGAGAGTGATGTTCTGGACACATGGTTCAGCAGCGCTTTGTGGCCCTTCTCCACCATGGGATGGCCGGAAAAGACAGACCTCTTAAAAACCTTCTATCCCACCGCCTCCCTGGTTACCGGGTTTGATATCCTCTTTTTCTGGGTGGCCCGGATGATGATGATGGGGACCCGGTTCATGGGAGATGTACCGTTCAAGGATGTTTACATCCACGCCCTGGTCAGGGACGAGAACGGCAAGAAGATGAGCAAGTCCAAGGGCAATGTCATCGATCCCATCAAGGTGATTGACAATTACGGTGCCGATGCCTTCCGGTTCACCCTGGCAGCCTTTGCCGCCCAGGGCAGGGACGTGAAGATGTCTGAAAACCGGGTGGAAGGGTACCGCAATTTTGTCAACAAGCTGTGGAACGCCGCCCGGTTTTCCCTGATGCACCTGGAAGCAAACAACGGTGACATAGAATACGCCAACCTCTCCCTGGCAGACCAATGGATTCTCTCCCGCACCGCTGCAACGGCATCGGCCGTCAGCCAGGGCATCGAGACCTACCGGTTCAACGATGCGGCCAGCGCCGTGTACCAGTTTGTGTGGCACGAGTTCTGCGACTGGTACCTGGAAGCTGTAAAGCCGGCCCTGTACGAAAAAGAGGGGATGGAAAAAAAGAAACTGGCAAGGGCTGTGCTGGAAAAAGTGCTGAAGAGCAGCCTTGTGATGCTGCACCCGTTCATGCCCTTTGTCACAGAAGAGATCTGGAACATGCTGCCCTCCGTGGAGGGCTCGGTGATGCACGCCGACTTTCCAGGCAAGCGAGACGAGCTTTCTCAAATGCAAAACGACACGGTTGAGAATGACATGGGGTTTCTCTTTGAGATTATCTCGGGGATTCGAAACATCCGAAGCGAGATCAAAATCAAGCCCTCCACCCTTTTGTCTCTTGTGGTGCACACCACAGATCCGGCGGAACAACAGATCATTGAAACCAACCGGCTGGTGGTGGAAAACCTCGCCCGGGTGGAAAGCCTTGTCTTTTCCTCTGACAACACCTCCACCACCGCTTCGGCAGCGGCCGTGGTCAAGAACACCACGGTGCATGTTCTCCTGGAAGGGGTGATCGATTTTGACAAGGAGGAGACCCGGATCAACAAAGAGATCGAAAAAATCACCAAAGAGCTTTTGTCCGTTTCAAAGCGGCTGAACAACGAGAGTTTCCTGGACAAGGCTCCGGAAGATGTAGTAGAAAAGGTAAAAGAGCAACAGGTCGACCTTGAAACCAAAAATGACAAATTACACCTCAACCTTGCAAGACTTAAGGAAATGAAAAATTAAACCATGGATGCGTTGACAGAGTTGATATCTCTGGCCCTTTACGAGGATTCAGGTCTGGGCGATCTGACCTCGGAAAGTCTGCTGGAGAGAAACGAACAGGGCAAAGGGATCATTGTGGCAAAGGAGCCCTTTATTGTGGCCGGGCTGGATGTGGCGGAAAAGGTGTTCAAAACCGTTGACGCCTCTGCTACAACAGAGGCCCTGTTTCCCGACGGCGCCCCTGTTTCTGCGGGGGATACTGTTTTCAGGGTCCAGGGCAACCTTGTCAGCATGCTCAAGGGTGAGCGGGTGGCCCTTAACTTTGTCCAGCGGCTTTCCGGTATTGCCACCCTGACCCGGACCTTTGTGGAGCGGATGGACAATCCTGGGGTTCGGCTCTGTGATACCCGGAAAACCATTCCCGGCTGGAGAGTTGCGGAAAAAGCCGCCGTCAGGGCCGGCGGCGCCTTTAACCACCGCATGTCCCTCTACGACGGCGTCCTTATCAAGGACAACCACGCTGCCGTTGCCGGAGGGGTTAAAAATGCCGTCCTGGCCGTGAAATCCAGGGTTTCCCATTTAATGAAGATCGAGGTGGAGACATCGACCCTGGATGAGGTCAAGGAGGCGGTGGCCGCCGGGGCGGATGTGATTATGCTGGACAACATGGAAATCCCAGAGATTGAGCAGGCCGTGGACTATATCAAGGGCAGGGCAGTGGTGGAGGTGTCGGGCAATGTCACCCTGGAAACCGTTGCCCGGATAGCCAAAACCGGTGTGGATGTGATCTCCTCCGGTGCGTTGACCCACCAGGCAAGGGCCGTTGACATGAGCATGGGGATCACCAGGCAGTAAGGTGTTTGATCAGTTGCCTGTGACGGCGGTCAAGGTGTTTCTGCCCGTTCTCTTGGACTGATACATGGCCATGTCGGCCCTCTTGACAAACGAGTGGAGATCATCATTTCCGGTCATCTCGGTGGCCCCGATGCTGATGGTGACCGTGATCTCGATGTCCTCCTTCGGATGGAATCTTTCGTTGGCCAGCTTCTCTTTCACCCTCTGGCCCACAAGAGTTGCCTTTTCAAGATCGGTCTCGGGAAGGATAATGGTGAACTCCTCGCCGCCGTATCGATAGGCGGTGTCCATGGTCCTGAGGCAGTCGGAGATGATCTCCCCGAGTTTCATCAGAACCTTGTCGCCTTCCAGGTGCCCCCATGTGTCATTGTACTGCTTGAACAGGTCAATGTCCAGCATGAGCAGGGAGAGGGCATGATGGTACCGGTTATGCCGCTCGATCTCCTTTTGCAGATGCTCGAAAAAGTGCTTGGAGTTGTAAAGACTGGTAAGCCCGTCGGTGATGGCAAGGTCCTGGAGTTTTTCCACCAGCTCTGCGTGTTCTTTTTTCAGCCTTATTTCCCGCAGCACCCTCTTGATTCTCAAATCCAGCTCTTCAAACCGGAAGGGCTTAAAAATGAAATCACTGGCACCGGCAAAAATAGCCTCTTCATAGGAGTAGTCAGCACTGTAGCCGGTCATGACAATCACTTCGGCATGGTGATTCTCCTTGATAAATTGTGTCAGTTCAAGGCCGTCCATTCCCGCCATGGTAATGTCGGTGAGGACGATGTCAGGGTCGAACGAGGAGAGAATCTCAACGGCCTCCTCACCGCTCCGGGCCGATTTGACCGTCGATCCTGACAGCCTGAGGTACTCTTCGGTGGTCTCTTTTATTGCCCAGTCATCATCAACGATCAAGATTGAAGTGGTCATAAGTGCACTTGTTCCTGAAAAGGGGTGAATAGGTTGTGTTGTGATCTTAACCCTCCAGAATCATGAGGATCAGCCTTGACTCTTTGTCTTCCAGGTGGTAAAAATAGAAGTTTGTGTGTCACTCAACAAACATTCAACATTCGTCTGCTCAAATACATGGGGTCCGGTTATATAATTCGGCAAAATTTTGCAGCAACGAAGCAGTCGGGTGCGTTTTCGTTCAAAAACAACTTAAACGACAAAATGGTATAATCATCGCATTAAAATGTCAACTCTTTGTTCGAGGTAAATTTGAAGATAAAACAGAAAAACATCAGAAACTTCAGTATTATCGCCCATATAGACCATGGCAAATCCACGCTGTCAGACCGGTTGATCCAGAAGGCCGGCATCGTCTCCAGCCGTGATTTCAAGGACCAGATGCTGGATACCATGGACATAGAACGGGAAAGGGGCATTACCATAAAGAGCCAGACCGTCTCCCTTCCCTATACGGCACCGGATGGCGAGGAGTACCTTTTGAATCTCATCGACACCCCGGGTCATGTTGATTTTTCCTATGAGGTGTCCCGGGCACTGGCCTCCTGCGAAGGAGCGTTCATCCTCGTGGATGCCAGCCAGGGGGTAGAAGCCCAGACCCTGGCCAATATCTATCTTGCCATGGAGCATGACCTGGAGATCATTCCGGTGATCAACAAGATCGATCTCCCCTCTGCCGAGATCCAGTGGGCAAAGGACCAGATTGACGAAGACCTGGGCCTTGACAGCAAAACGGCTCTACTGGTCTCTGCCAAGAACGGCACCGGTGTTGACGCGGTCTTCCAGGCAGCCGTGGATCAGATTCCCCCGCCGGAGGGGGATCAAAAGGGGCCCCTCAAGGCGTTGATCTTCGATTCCCATTACGACACCTACCGGGGAACCATTGTCCATTTCCGGGTTGTCCAGGGACGGGTCAAACCCGGGGAAAAAATCGCCTTTACCTCCAACGATGCCCAGTACAAGGTCGAAGAGGTCGGTTTTTTCCAGATCACCCGAAAACCACTGAAAGAGCTTGCCGCCGGCCAGGTGGGGTACATGATTGCCGGCATAAAGATGATCAGTGATGTGAAATGCGGGGACACGGTGGTTCATGCCGGTGAAAACAAGGCTTCGCCGGTGCCCGGGTTCCGGGAACCCATCTCCGTAGTTTTTTCCTCCATGTATCCCGTTGCCTCGGACCAGTACGGAGAGCTGACAGATGCCCTGGATCGGCTGAAACTCAACGACGCCTCCCTGGTCTATGAAAAGGACTCTTCCGCCGCCCTGGGGTTTGGCTACCGGTGCGGGTTTCTCGGCCTGCTTCACCTGGAGGTGGTCCAGGAGCGCCTGGAGAGGGAGTATGACATCTCGCTGATCCTCACCTCCCCGTCGGTGCAGTACGAGATCACCCTGACCGACGGTGAGGTGATCACCATTGACAACCCCTCTCTCTATCCTGACCCGGCCGAAATTGAAGAGTCAAGGGAACCGTTCATCAAGGCCTCGATCATTATCCCGGAGAAATACATGGGGGCTGTGATGCAGGTCTGCATGGATCACCGGGGGGTGAGCACCGACTATCAATACCTTACCAGCAACAGGATCGAGATGAAATTTGACCTGCCCCTGGCAGAGGTGGTGTACGAGTTCTACGACCGGCTCAAGAGCGTCACCCAGGGGTATGGGTCCTTTGACTACGACATATCGGGATACCAGAAGACCGACCTTGTCAAGCTCGATTTTCTGGTCAACGGCGAGCGGGTGGACGCCCTTTCCCAGCTGGTGCACAGGGACAAGTCCGTTGAGCGGGCAAGGAACGCCTGCAAGCAGTTGAAAGAGGAGATCCCCAGACAGATGTTCAAGATCGCCATCCAGGGGGCTGTGGGCGGAAAAATCATTGCCAGGGAGACCGTGTCTGCATACCGCAAGGATGTTACGGCAAAGTGCTACGGCGGGGATATTTCACGAAAAAGAAAGCTTTTGGAAAAACAGAAAAAGGGAAAAAAGAGAATGAAAATGGTCGGAGATGTGGAGATCCCCCAGTCAGCGTTCCTTTCCGTGCTGAAATCGGGGAAGACTTGATTTTTTTTTGACAGTCAATTAAAACTCTTGACAAAATGAACCTCGTTTATCTAAACTCATGAAGTTTGCCGCAATTGTCACGCCAGGGGTGAACAGGGCCGTGGATTCCCCCGGTTTGTCGCCCTGGCTGGCGTGGTGGTCAGCCTGTTATCGTACGTGCCGTTTGGGATTTTACCGAATATGAAAATCTGTTTTTGCGATTCTCTCCAGCGTTAAAGGGTTGCTGTGCGAGATCCCTTGTCATGATCCTGCCGGCTGCAGGGGGATTCGCAACGCCGGTATTTTGGGGCAGCCCTCTGGAATCGCAAAAGGGTCTTTTCAGATTTTTGGGCACGGAAAATGAACCTTATTGTTATTTAGGAGGCTTAACATGAAAAGAAGTTTGATTTTAGCTCTGGCATTTGTTTTTTCCTTCACCCTCTACCTTGGCGCCGCACCGGACAGGGTTGTTGCGGAAGACACCCAGTTTGTCACCATCGGCACCGGCGGTGTCACCGGTGTTTACTATCCCACCGGCGGCGCCATTGCACGCCTGGTCAACAAGGACAGGAAAAGACACGGTATCCGCTGTTCCGTTGAGAGCACCGGCGGATCGGTGTACAACCTCAATGCCATCGCCGCCGGCGAGCTGGACATGGGGGTCTGCCAGTCCGACTGGCAGTACCACGCCTACCACGGCACCAGCAAATTCGCAAAAAAAGGACCCAACAAAGACCTCCGTGCGGTGTTCTCCGTTCATCCCGAGCCCTTTACCGTTGTTGCCAGGGCCGATTCGGGCATTAAAAACTTCCAGGATCTCAAGGGAAAACGGGTCAACATTGGAAATCCCGGATCAGGCCAGCGGGGAACCATGGAAATCCTCATGAAGGTCTTTGGCTGGACCATTGACGATTTCAGGCTGGCCTCGGAGCTCAAATCGGCAGAGCAGTCCAAGGCCCTCTGCGACAACAAGGTCGACGCCATGGTCTTTACCGTGGGCCATCCCAGCGGCTCCATCAAAGAGGCTTCCACCTCCTGCGATTCGGTGCTTGTCAATGTCACCGGCAAGAAAGTGGACAAGTTGGTCAGCGACCACGACTACTACAGGAAAGCGACCATTCCCGGCGGCATGTACCGGGGAACGGATACCGATACCACCACTTTCGGTGTGGGCGCCACCTTTGTGTCGTCGGCCCAGGTTTCGGAAAAGGTGATCTACAACGTGGTCAAGGCTGTTTTTGAAAACTTTGATATCTTTAAAAAACTCCACCCGGCTTTTTCCATCCTGAAAAAAGAAGAGATGATAAAAGACGGCCTGTCTGCCCCCCTCCACAGAGGCGCCAAGAAGTACTACAAAGAGGCCGGCCTGTTGTAACCCATTGTCACCCTGGCGGGCCTTCGGCCTGTCAGGGGTGCAGCCTCGTCGGGGTCAGGCCTGTTCCGGCGACAAGCCCTATTTGTCGCCATACAGGAATCTGACCCCCTCCCCAAGGTGCAGCAGACCTGCTTTGCCGGACTGTTCTGTCAATTCTGGAAAATGGGAATCATCACTATGACCGAACCTATCAATTCGCACACAACGGCATCTGATGAAGAGCTGAAAGCCATGATCGCAGAGACCGAGACCGGCGGACGATCCCCTGCCGGTGCTGTTTCAAAAAAGATTCTCTTCTTTGTTCCCCTGATGTGGACCCTGTTTCAATTGTGGTATGCATCACCCCTGCCATTTGTCTTCAATGTTCTGGTGTTCAACAGCACAGAGGCCAGGGCCATCCACCTTGCCTTTGCCGTTTTTCTCTCGTTTACCGCCTATCCCACCTTTAAATCTTCCCCCAGGGATTATATCCCGGTCCAGGACTGGATCGCAGGATGCGTGGGCGCCTTCTGCTCGGCCTACCTTTTCCTTTTTTACAACGCCCTTTCCCAGCGGCCCGGTGATCCCGCCATGATAGATCTCGTTGTCGGGGTGATCGGCATGATCCTTCTCCTGGAATCCACGAGAAGGGCCCTGGGACCGCCCCTCATGGTGGTGGCCCTGGTATTCATCACCTACACCTTTGCCGGGCAGTACATGCCATCGGTCATCGCCCACAAGGGGGCCAGCCTGGTCAAGGGCATGTCCCACTACTGGCTCTCCACCGAAGGTGTCTACGGTGTCGCCCTGGGGGTTTCAACGGGCATGGTCTACATGTTTGTGCTCTTCGGCGCCCTGCTGGAAGCGGCCGGGGCGGGCAACTATTTCATCCAGACGGCCTTTGCCGGCCTCGGCCACCTCAAGGGGGGGCCTGCCAAGGCCGCTGTCGTCTCATCGGGGCTTACCGGTCTGGTTTCCGGTTCCTCCATTGCCAATGTGGTCACCACCGGCACATTTACCATTCCCTTGATGAAAAAGGTGGGGTTTCCCGCAGAAAAAGCCGGAGCCGTGGAGGTGGCCGCCTCCACCAACGGCCAGCTGACCCCCCCGGTCATGGGGGCGGCGGCCTTTCTCATGGTCGAGTATGTGGGCATCTCCTACCTGGACGTGATCAAGCACGCCTTTCTGCCGGCCATAATCTCCTACATCGCCCTGGTTTACATCGTTCATCTCGAATCGTGCAAGATGGGGCTCAAGGGCATCAAAAAAACCGTTACAAAATCTTTTGCCCAAAAGCTGCTCTCCTTTGTCATGACCTTCCTTTTCATCGTGATCATGGGCGGGGTCACCTATTTCGGTCTGGGCTGGATCAAGACCGTTGCCGGCGACGGAGCCATATGGATCATATCTGTTTTGCTGGTGGCGGCCTATTTTCTGCTGATCGCATATGCCTGCCGGGTTCCCGAGCTGACCACCAGATACGAAATGGACCGGCTTCCCGATCTCAAGACAACTGCCCAGGCCGGGTACTATTATTTGCTGCCCGTGGTGGTTTTGATGTGGTGCCTCACCGTGGAGCGGCTCTCTCCATCCCTCTCCGCGTTCTGGGCAACGGTGCTGCTCATGGTGATCGTTTTGACCCAGCGCCCCCTCAAGGGATATATCCGGAAAAGGAAGGAAAAACAGTTTACCTTTAAAACCGGATTCAGAGATCTTGTCACGGGTTTTGTCTCCGGGGGGAACAACATGATCGGCATCGGCGTTGCAACGGCCGCCGCCGGTATTGTGGTGGGAACGGTCACCCTGACGGGCATCGGCCTTGTTATGACAGAATTTGTCGAGTTCATCTCCGGGGGCAATCTGGTGCTGATTCTGCTGTTCACCGCCATGATCAGCCTGCTGCTGGGCATGGGACTGCCCACCACGGCCAACTACATTGTTGTCTCCTCCCTCATGGCACCGGTGATTGTGACTCTCGGCGCCCAGAACGGCCTGATTGTCCCTCTCATCGCCGTCCATCTGTTTGTCTTCTATTTCGGCATCCTTGCCGATGACACACCGCCCGTGGGCCTTGCCGCCTTTGCCGCTGCGGGAATATCCGGGGGGGACCCCATAAGAACCGGTATCCAGGGGTTTACCTATGACATTCGAACGGCGATTCTTCCCTTTCTCTTCATCTTCAACACCCAGCTGCTCATGATCGGTATTGCCAACTGGTTCCACCTGGTGGTGGTGATTGCGGCGGCGGTCACTGCCATGCTCTGCTTTGCCGCGGCCACCCAGAGGTTCTTCCTGGTGAAGAACCGTTTCTGGGAGACGATTTTGCTGCTGCTCATCGCCTTTACCCTCTTCCGGCCGGGCTATTTCTGGGACAAAATCTATCCCCCCTACATTGAGAAACCGGGAACAGAACTGGTATCCATTGTGGAGAAGATGTCGCCGGGGACCATGATAAGGCTGAGGGTCAAGGGGGAGACTATGAACGGGGACAAGTACACCAAAGAGGTGATGCTCCCCGTTGGTGATGCCCCCACCGGTGTTGAACGTATCCGGAAAATCGGTTTTGAAACCCGCACCGAGGATGGCAGGGTGTTCGTCGAGTTTGTGGTGTTTGCCAGCAAGGCGGAAAAGATCGGCATCGATTTTGACCAGGAGGTCCTCATGGTCAAGATAGAGGCCGACCGGCCCCCCAAGGAGCTGGCATTCATACCGGCCCTGGTGATCCTGGCCCTTATCTTTCTTCTGCAGCGGAAACGACGGGAACGGCTCGAGACCATTGAAGCCGCCGAAGCAGCGGATACCGTCGAAGCAGCGGCATCAATTTCAAAAGAGTAGCCAAACAATCCATGGCTGACCCACAGGGAGCAGAGTATGTTTAAAAAGATTGTTGTACCCATTGATGTGGAGTACCCGAGAACTTCCAATGCCGTGTACCACAAGGCCGCTGCCATCGCAAAGCTCAGCCGTGCCCAGATCCGCCTGGTGGCTGTCATGCCCGGGTTCGGCATGCCGATCATCTCATCCTATGTCACCGACGAGGTCAAAGAGCAGCTGGCAGCGGATTTCAAGACCGCCCTGAAGAAATTCATCAAAGAGAACTGCGATGAAGATGTGCAGTACGAGCTTGTGGTGGGAAAAAACGGGGAGTCGATTATCAAATCCGCCGAGGAGTGGGGAGCCGATCTGATCATTGTCTACCACCACCACAGGGGCAAAATCAACAAGGCGTTCAGCGCCCTTTACGGCCAGCGCATCTACGAAAAGGCCGGCTGCTCGGTGTTAAAACTCCGCAATGTTTTATGATAACTTGATCACAGCTTACAGATCCGCGGCTCTGCTCGCCGGCAAAGACAGTTGAAAAAGGCCCATGAAGCCCTGTCGATTTCCGGCGGCAGTTTCCGCACCCGCCATGTTCTTCAGTTTTTTCTTGATTGAAAAACCATATTCCAGTATTATAAACGGCTTTGATCGAGCTGTTCCTCTCTGCCCCTGGATGGTCCCGGGGCAGCTGTGCAGCAGCGTGTTTTCTGAGACCGACAGGTGTGAACAAGGCCGATGAATTCTGAAAAATTCAAACGAACCGAACTGCTCCTCGGAAAAAAAGCCATGGAGACTCTGGCCGGGAGCTGCGTCACTGTTGTGGGGCTCGGGGCCGTGGGGTCCCACGTCATCGAAGCCCTGGCCAGGTCCGGGATCGGCACCCTTAGGCTGGTGGATTTTGATGAAATCGGGCTGAGCAATTTTAACCGGCAGCTGCTGGCGGTGGAATCCACCGTTGGAAAACTCAAGGTGGATGCCGCAGAAGAGCGGCTGATGGCCATCAATCCCGAAATGTGTGTTGAAAAGTTCAACCGTCTGTGCCATAAAGAGAACTTCAACGAGGTGTTTGCCCGGCCGACAACCCTTGTCGTTGATGCCGTCGACAGCCTCAACCCCAAGGTGAATCTCCTCTATGACCTGCTACAGCGAAACATCCCTGTGGTGTCCAGCATGGGGGCGGCCAGGAGGATGGACCCGGCAGCGATCCGTGTGGGGGACATATCCCAAACCTTTGGCTGTCCCCTGGCACGGTCGGTTCGAAAGCGCCTCAGGCGCATGGGGGTGGCGCGGGGAATCACCTGCGTCTATTCCACAGAGATCGCCGACAGGAAGAGTGTGCTTGAAACCACCGAGGCCAACTTTTTTGACAGCGGCAGAGAACGGAACCCCATGGGCAGCCTCTCCATGGTTACCGGCATGTTCGGGTATACAGCAGCACTGGAAGCCTTGAAAAAGATGGTGTAAAAAGGAAAAGGAGGGCGGCGCGGCTGTTTTGCGCCGTGGATGTATGAAAAAGGATCAATTGTTTGCAGATCCCAGAGAAAGGGTCTCGCCCTTTGAATTTAACGAACAGGTGGCAGCGGTGTTCGACGACATGCTTACCCGGTCCGTGCCCCTGTACTGTGAGAGCATCCGGCAGCAGGCAGGGATCTGCTGCCGTTTTTTTCAGCCCGGCACCCGGATTTATGATCTTGGCTGCTCCCACGGCAACCTGGGGATTCTCATCGGCACTCATTTTGCCGGTCAGCCCTTTGAGATGATCGGGGTTGACAGCTCCGGGCCCATGATCGAAAAATACCGGAAAAAACTGGAAAGAGAAGAGTTCCGGAAACATGTCACCCTCCTGTGCCGGGGTGCCGAAACCGTGGAGATAAAAAACGCGTCAGTTGTCATTGTCAACCTCACCCTCCAGTTCATTGACCCGGACAATCGGGACGGTCTGATCCGGAAAATCTTCCAGGGGCTGGTTCCCGGCGGGGTACTGCTGTTAACGGAAAAAATCACCCACGAGTTTACGCCCATTGCCGATCTTCAGCAGGAGTGTTACAGAAATTTTAAAAAAGAGAACGGCTATTCCGATCTTGAGATCAGCCAGAAGCGGGATGCCCTGGAAAGGGTCCTCATTCCTGAAACCGTGGAAACCCACGAGGATCGGCTTGAACAAGCAGGGTTCCAGCAGATGGATATCTGGCTCAAATGGTTTAATTTTGCATCGTTCATGGCTGTCAAGTGACAAGAAACAAGAGACAAGAGACAAGAGTCGCTCAAGTTCAGAGTTGCAAGCTTAAGGGGAAAATGCTTTTGATGCATGATGAAATTCATGAATCTTTCAGCTTCCGTGGTATCAACAAACGGAAAGGAAAAGCTGAACTCGCTCTGGTAATGAGGTATGGGGCTTGAGGTGAAGGACGGGCACCGGCCCATGCTGATGCTTACGTCCAGCTCATCCATAATAGGATCATTGATGTAGTTGAGAAATTCCATGAACCCGGCTTCAGGATCTTCAAATTCCGCGAGAAAATCAGGAGGAATGGCAGCCAC
>JAWOGI010000270.1:0-3890 GCA_046496975.1 Desulfobacteraceae bacterium
ATGATACTTAGCGACACATTAATTGGTATTGTTAAAAATCTTTCGGAACAAAATGAAATGGGGATTGGTGTTCCTTATGTAAAAATGAATAATATCAGCAAATTTGGCACGATGGATTATTCTTCATTGGCTTATGTAACAATTCACGAGGATGAAAAAAATAAATATTCTTTAAAAGCGAATGATATTCTTTTTAATACACGGAATAGTTATGAATTGGTTGGAAAAACAGGAATAGTAAAAAAAGTAACAAGCTATACGGTTTTCAATAATAATTTGATGAGAATGAGATTTTTTGTTCAAGTAAATCCAATTATGATTTGGTACCAGATAAATAGCCCTCAGTTTCAAAAAGAATTGGAAAGAAAGAAAAAGGCAACAACGAATATTTGTGCTTTGTATGGTAAAGATATTTTCCCGATGAAAATCAAATTAACAAACTTACTTGAACAAAATGAGCTTGTGTCAGAAATCGAAACCCGACTCTCCGTCTGCGACAAATTGGAACAAACCATCGAAGACAGCCTGAAAAAGGCCGACGCCCTGCGGCAGAGCATTCTGAAAAAGGCATTTGAAGGGGAGCTGACCAAAGCGTGGCGGGAAGAGAACCCGGAGCTGATTTCCGATGGAAACTCGGTGGAAAGCCTGCTGGCGCGTATCCGGGCGGAAAAGGCCCGCCTGGTCGGCGAAGGAAAAAAGCGGCGATCCGGAAAGGCAGGGAAAAAATGAACATCAAGGAACTTCATGCCCAGATCTCTCTTGGGGAAGACAGCACCCGTCAGTTCAAGGCGGATGTGCGCAATGCTGCATCCCTGGCTTCCGAAATGGCTGCATTTGCCAATGCCGAGGGTGGGACGATCTTTCTGGGGGTAGCGGATGACGGCGGTACACCCGGGCTTGACACAGCGGATGTGGCCCGGATCAATCAGCTCATCAGCAATGCCGCCAGTCAACTGGTCAAAAGTCCGCTAACGGTGCGCACCGAAAATATCGGCCTTGAAAACGGCCGCATTGTGATCGTGCTGACTGTGCCAAAGGGGCTTGATAAACCCTACTTTGACAAGAACGGCGTGATCTGGCTGAAAACCGGTGCGGACAAGCGGCGGGTGAATTCCAAGGAGGAGCTGCGTCGTCTTTTCCAGATAACCGGCCAGTTCCATGCAGATGAGCTGCCCACCCGGGCCGGGATCGACAAGCTGGATAAGCTGCGGTTCCGGGATTTTCTGCGGGATATGTATCAGCAGGCATATCCGGATAATCCCGAAGAATTGACGCGACTGCTCCAGAACATGAACCTGGCCACGGATGACGGTGCGCTGAACCTGGCAGGGTTGCTGATGTTTGCCGAAAGACCCGAACTCATCAAACCGCAGTTCGCGGTCAAAGCGATCCGCTATCCCGGCGATGAGATTCACGTGACCGACTACGTGGATACCGAGGATTTTGCCGGACCGCTGCCCAAAATTTTTGATGATACTTTGGCCTTTGTAATGCGCAACCTGCACAAGATCCAGGCAGGCCGGGGGGTGAACGCTCCGGGCCGGCCGGAAATCCCGGAAAGCGTGTTCGAGGAACTGCTGGTCAATGCCCTGGTGCACCGTGATTATCTGGTGAGTGCACCGGTCCGGTTGTTTGTCTATGACAACCGCATCGAGATCATCAGTCCGGGGCATTTGCCTGACAACCTGACTGTAGAGAAGATCCGCACGGGAAACGCCGGTATCCGGAATCCGATCCTGGTTTCCTATGTGGCCAAGGGACTGCTGCCCTACCATGGACTGGGCTCCGGGATCAAACGCGCTTTAGCGGCATGGCCGCAAATCGATTTTGCCGACGACCGGGACGGGTGCCTGTTCACGGCAACGGTTCATCGAAAACCGGCAGAAGAGCTGAAATTGGTGACCATTTCATCAGAAAGCGGACTGAAACCCGACACAACGTCGGGAAAGCGTCGGGAAAGCGTCGGGAAAGCGTCGGGAAAAATTCTGAATGCCTGTCGGGAAAAGCCTTCGGTGACCATCCCGGAACTGGCTGTATTGATTGGCATTACCGAGAGATCGGTGCAGAGAAACATTCAGAAGCTGCAAAAAGACGGATTGCTGCGCCGGGTTGGCGGGAGAAAGGAAGGCCACTGGGAAGTAATCTCGTGACCGGTTTCAGCGAGCAAGCTGACGATCAGGCTGAAAATATTACAAAAACAAAGAGAAGAAATAGATGAACAACACGGCAGGCATAGTTTCAAGGGTCTGGAGTTTCTGCCATACCCTGCGGGATGACGGCGTCAGTTATGGCGATTATCTGGAGCAGCTGACCTATCTGCTGTTTCTCAAGATGGCTGATGAATACGGCAAAATCTACCAGAAAGATGCCGGCATCCCGGACCAATACAACTGGGAAAGTCTGAAAACCAGAAAAGGTGCGGACCTTGAATCCCATTACATCACGCTGCTCAGGGCCTTAGGGAAACAAAAAGGCATGATCGGCCAGATTTTTATCAAATCCCAGAACCAGATCCAGGACCCGGCCAAGCTGTATAAGATCATCCACATGATCGATGCGGAAAACTGGATCATGATGGGCGCGGATGTCAAGGGGGATATCTATGAGGGCCTGCTGGAAAAAAATGCCGAAGACGTGAAAAGCGGGGCCGGCCAGTATTTTACCCCCAGGCCCCTGATCCGGGCCATGGTGGAATGTGTCCGGCCGGAACCTTCAAAAACCATTGCCGACCCGGCCTGCGGCACCGGCGGGTTCTTTCTGGCGGCTTATGATTTTCTGGTCAAAGCGTACAGCCTGGATAAAGTGCAGAAAAAGTTTTTGAAGAATCAAACCTTTTTCGGCAACGAGATCGTGGCCAATACCCGCCGTCTGGCATTGATGAACTGTTTTTTACACAATATCGGGGAGATTACCGGTGAATCCGCCATATCCCCCAATGATGCCCTGATTGCCGATACCGGGATCCGGTACGACTATGTTTTGACCAATCCGCCGTTCGGCAAAAAAAGCAGCATCACCATCACCAACGGGCAGGGAAAACAGGAAAAAGAGGATCTGCGCTACAACCGGCAAGATTTCTGGGCTACCACCTCCAACAAGCAACTCAATTTTGTCCAACATGTTCGCACCATGCTGAACATCACGGGCCGGGCCGCCGTGGTGGTTCCGGACAATGTGCTTTTCGAAGGGGGTGCCGGTGAAACGGTGCGGAAAAAGTTGCTCGAAAACACTGACCTGCACACCATCCTGCGGCTTCCCACCGGCATCTTCTACGCCCAGGGGGTCAAGGCCAACGTGATCTTTTTTGACAACAAACCCGCAGCCAAAAAACCCTGGACCCGGGAAGTCTGGTTTTATGATTTCAGGACCAACGTCCATTTCACCAAAAAGAAACACCTGATGACCTATGACGACCTCACGAATTTCATTGCCTGCTACAACCCGCAAAACCGCCACCAGCGAAAAGAAACCTGGTCGGAGGACACTCCTGACGGCCGGTGGCGAAAATTCACCTATGACGAGATCACCGGCCGGGACAAAACCAGCCTGGATATCTTCTGGATCAGGGACCAGAGCCTTGCAGATCTGGACAACCTGCCCGATCCGGATGTGCTGGCTGAAGAGATCATTGAAAACCTGGAAGCAGGCGTCGACAGTTTCAAGCAGATCATGGCATCGATCAATGGACGATAACGCGTAAATATAGTAAGACTGATTCAGCCGGCAAAGAATTCCTTACGGCCAAAAATTCACCCAGCCTGGATCGTGCTCTGAAGGCATTGATGAAAATATGAACATCACAATGACAACTGTTGAAATTAACGCCGGCATCTGCGGCTTCACCACAATGGTTCATGCAGAAAAAACAAATGGGTATAACGCCATGTTCA
>JAWOGI010000042.1:0-18357 GCA_046496975.1 Desulfobacteraceae bacterium
TGGGCCGCTTCGATGATTTCGGGGTGCACCTGGCGGATCCCCAGGTTGGTCAGGCGGATGATCGGGGGCATGGAGAAGACGATGGTGGCGATGACCCCGGCCACGGTGCCGATGGAAAAGAGCATCACCACGGGTACGAGATAGACAAAGGCCGGAGTGGTCTGCATGGTGTCGAGAATCGGCCGGATGGAGGCTGAAAACCCGTCGCTGCGGGAAGCGATGATGCCGATGGGGACCCCGGCCACGGTGCAGAAGATCACCGCACTGAGCACCATGGCCAGGGTGGTCATGGTTTCCGACCACAACCCCATGCAGCCGATGAGCAGGAAGGTGACCAGGCTGAAAATCGCCACTCCCCTGCCGGAGAATTTCCACGCGATGACCACCAGGATGGCCAGGACAACAATGGGCGGCAGCCAGTTTAAAAATTCATCAATGCCGTGGAGGGTTACATCCACGGGCCACTTGATGATCTGGAACTGGGGACGGAAGTTGGTAACCAGCCAATCAACGGCCGTTCCGATCCACGTGTCCACTGGAATGAAAAATTTGTCAAAATCGATTATCTTGACCATATCGCCTCCTTCCAGGGATGCGCTGCCTTTTCCATCTGCCTTGTCCGGTACGACCATGAAAGGTCTCGGCTCCGGATCAGGTCAAAGGGTTCCCCGGTTTGTAAAAGTCACTGTTTCGGTTTCCATCCATGGGCCTTGATCATAACATTGGCCACCTTGGGGCGGGGCCCGCCGACTGTAACGAGGGGGGTCTGTTATGACGAAGGCCCATCAGTCGTTTCCCCGGTGGAGGGTGTCCAGGAAGATGTTTTTGGAAATGGCCCCCTTGTAAACACCGTTTTCATCCACCACCGGTACCGGCCAGGGAGCCCCTGAGATCATGGGAACGGCATCCTGGAGGTGGATGGTGGTGGTGATGGTTTCCACATTTTCCAGGAACGCCCTGGAAAGGGGCGTCTTTTCATCCACATCGGCATTGATCAGTGCTTTCAGGGAATCGATGGAGACGATGCCCTGGAAACAGTGGTTCTTGTCCAGGACAAACCCGTAGTCCCGTTCCGCCCGCAGGATCTGTTCCAGGGCGCTGCGAAGTCCCCTGGATTTGTGGGCCACCAGGGTGACGAAGCGGCTGGAGGCAATGTCCTTGGCGTAGAGGACGTTGGTGGGGTCGACGCCCCGGAAGAAGGCCTTGACATACTCATTGGCCGGGTTTTTCAGAATCGCCTCGGGGGTGCCCACCTGGACGATTTTTCCCCCCTCCATCATGGCGATCCGGTCACCGATGCGCATGGCTTCGTCAAGATCGTGGGAGATGAAGACGATGGTGCGCTGGCTCTCTTCCTGGAGTTTGAGCAGTTCATCCTGCATTTCCGTTCGAATGAGGGGGTCCAGGGCGGAAAAAGCCTCGTCCATGAGCATAATGGCAGGATCAACGGCCAGTCCCCTGGCCAGTCCCACCCGCTGCTGCATGCCTCCGGAAAGCTCCTTGGGATAGCTGTTGGCGTTGGCTTCCAGACCCACCTGCTCCAGGGCCTTCATGGCCCGCTCCCTTCTCTCTTTTTCCGGTTTTCCCGACACCTCCAGGCCGTAGGCCACATTACGCAAAACCGTTAAATGGGGCATCAGGGCAAAGGACTGAAACACCATGCTCATCTTGTCCCGCCGGATCTGGGTCAACTCCTTTTGGCTCATTTCGGCGATGTCCCTGCCTTCGAGAAAAACATGGCCCGAGGTGGGATCGATGAGCCGGTTGAGCATGCGCACCAAGGTGGATTTCCCCGACCCGGAGAGCCCCATGACCACGAAAATTTCGCCGTCATACACTTCAAAACAGGCATCCTTCACCCCGATGGTCAGGCCCAGCTCCTTGTAGATCTCATCTTTTTCCTTGCCCTGCTCCATAAGGGGAAAGGCCCGCTCCGGGTTGGGGCCGAAAATCTTGTACAGGTTCTTGACCACGACTTTTGCCTTGTTCTCTTCCATGGGCTGCTCCTGTTTCGCGTATGACGTCTTTTTTTCCGGATGTGGGCAGGCCGGAGACCTTCGGAACATCGCAGATTTTGTTCACTGGGGGCTGGACCTGTTTGCCGCCTTTGCTTTATCCTATGGATAAGGAGAACGGCATTGTTTCAGATCTGCCGGGTATTGAAAAATCAGAAGAGTAGATGTGGTATGGTCACCGATTTCGGAGGAGAGGCAGGATCGCAGAGCAGTTCGGGTTTTTTCCATGGCAGATCTATCATTTTGATGATGATTTTTACTGTAAGACAGGAAAAGAATTTTTGTCAAGAAAAATAAAAAAAAGATTTTTCCACCTCCGGGCAGACCCGTGTAACTCCCGCAGACCCGGAGGTGGTTTTGATAAAGCGGTCTATCGTTTGAACATAAGCTGCCTGTTTCGGAACATACCGTTTACATTGGGATGGTGAAGGGGGTACTCTTTTTCTTCCATATGGCAGACAGCGCAGTTTTTGTCTCCTCCCACCGGCAGGTTGTTGTCCTGGTACTGGAGGGGCTGGGTGTTGTCCCGGTTCCTGTTGTAGCTGTTAACCGCCGGGTAGATGGCATGGGTGGCCCCGTGGCAGGCCTGGCACCTCACCCCGCCGTCTCCGGTGCGCATCCGGAACAGCTCTTCTTCGCCGCCGGTCCACCGGTTGTAGGCCGAATCGGTTTCCGGCGGTTCAAAATCGACATGGCAGCTGAGGCAGTCGGGCTCCTGGAACCAGGGAATGCGCGGGGCGACATCATCAATGGTTGCGGCCGTTCTCGGGGCCAGGTGCTCCATGAGCCGGTCCGCCCCTTTTTTTTTGTTGGCTTTTTCCTGCTTCAGCAGCCCCAGGGCGTGATCTTCCAGGGTGCCGTGGCAGTTGATGCAGGTAAGGTCCACACCGGCATGCACCCCCCTCAGACAGTCTGTTGCCCCGGTCTTGCCGGCGGGGTGGCAGGCGTGGCAGGCCGTTTCGTCCCGGTCGGTGAGGAAGTTGGCATGCCAGCCGTGGATGGCCGCGGAAAGGTTTAAGATTCCCGGTTTGCCCTTTCGGTCAAAAATGGGGTCGGCATGGCAGCTCTGGCACATCCTGGGTTGGCCGGCCCCGGCATCCTCTGCCAGGGTGGTTTTGTTGTTGCGGTCGTGGATGGCCAGGACATCTTCGGCGGTTTCATCTGCCACTCCGGCCCTGCCGCTTCTTTTCCATTCACCGCCATGGCAGTTTCTGCACCCCATCTCCGTGGAGACCGTGGCTGTCATCCCTGTTCTGGCAAGAATATCCCCCGAGGCTTCATCCCTTGCCGTAATGGTAAAGGCGGGATAGGGATTGAAGGTGTTACCGGACGGGTAGGGGGTGACGGGCACAAGGGAGGCTTCAAAGCTGTTTACCCTTTGCCTGAACGCCATGGTTCCCTGCATGCCGCTGCCCGAGATCCCCGTGTCAGGGGGCAGGGGCCGGTTACGTTCCAGCAGTTCCCCGGCATGATCCCAGAAGGGTACAGACCGGGAAGGCGTTTCAAACCCCTGTTCCACCTTGTAGGAGAGTTCAACCCCCTGGGTAACGATTTCGGGCAGCCATCCCCTTTGGATGAGCTGAGCAGAGAGGGTGCTCCCCGGAGGAGAGAGGGACCAGAAGGCGTCGCTGTCCGATACGAAGTGCATCCCGAACCGGTTCCAGGCCAGGAGAACGTAAGGGTCCTCTTTACTGTCAAACCGGGGGATCTCCACGGGGAGCAGATCGTCCCGTGGGACTGTTTCTTCCGGGAGCGGCTTGTTGTGCAGTCCTTCGACGATATATTCTGCCAGGGCGGCCCGCTCCTGTCGGGTTCCCATGAACGGGGGCATGTACCGGTTGAGCTTGCCAAGGCCGTTGAGCATGGAGTCCATGCCGAACCGGGAGAATTTTTTCGTCAGGGGCAAGATATCGTTGGACGGTCCGTTTATGGAGTGGCAGGCAGAACACTCCAAGTAGAAGATCCTCCTGCCGGCATCGAGTTCGCTGGCCGAAGTGATGTTTCGATGTTTCACCCATCGGGCCGTTTTCAGGATGCCCTTGTCGTTTATTGTTTCTTGCTGACCGGGATGTATGGCGTTGGAGTACATGTGATCATAGATGATATAAGGTCTTCTGCCAGCTTCCCGGACCCATTCAAAGGAGCCCATGTACAAAAGGCCGATGACCAGCATCGCAAAGGCAAGGGGTCGGCCCATGGTTCCGGGCATCCGGATGGCCGCGGCCAGTCCGGCGAGGAAGAGAACAGCGGAAATAACAATGAATCCCTTGGCAAAAAGTAGGATCTCGGGGTTTTTCCCCAGGATCATGGCCCGGGGACCGGGACCGATGGCGGTGAAATACCACCAGGCAGTGAGAAAAACCAGGAGGAAGGGGATCACCATCCACAGGGCGCAGTACCGGACCAGCTGCTGCCGCACGTTTTTTTCCTTGTGGAAAACAGCTGTGACAAGGCCGAATATGCCGGCAAACACCATGGCCAGGAAGGTTCTGAAAAACAGGGAGGGCCAGAAGGAGGGGTTGAAAAAACCGTCCCAGAAATTTCTGGTTTCCAGCCATTGGCCGGGGGTGAGCATGAAGGCGATGATCCCGTTGACCATCAAAAGGGAGAGCCAGGCAAAAAGAAAGTAGAGCCAGCCGATGGTGAGATGTTTTCGCCGTTCCATACTGTTGAAGGTGTAGTAGTAGATAAAGAGGGCGAGGATTTCGCAGAAGAAAAAGACCCACTCCGAGGCCCACCCAAAGACAAAATGGTGGATGAGAAGCGAGGTGGCCGAGGGGTGGAGCAGGGAGATGGTAAACCAGATGCCCACCCCGGTGATTCCTCCGGCCACCATGGTGAGCAGCATGAAAAACCAGGCGTGCTGCCGGGTGTACTCGAGGATGGCTTTGGAGTTCTCCCGGTGGCCCTTGATTTCCGTAAGCACCAGAAAGAGTCCGCCGCCAACGGCAAAATGGGCGATATAGACGTGGAAAACGGCGATCAGGGCAATGAGGAGGCCTCCGCCGGCAGTGGTCAGCTCCCAAACAGGATAGTTCATCGATCCTCCTTGTGTACGGCCTGGATGGCAAGTTTTACCATGTAGAACACCATGACGGCGCCAAAGGCCAGGCATGCGGCAAAGAGGAGCAGCGGAGACCAGGCCTGGTGTACCATTAAGTCGTCAAGAATGAAATACTCCATGAGATAGGCCCTTCGCATGGCATCCCTGATCAATACCATGAGTACCACGGTGGCAGCCAGGGTTACAACCGAGGCCCCTGTTTTTCTTTTATAGCCGAAGAGAAGGCAGAAGCCGGCGGCGAAAAGGCCTGCGGCAAAAAGGAAGGTGGCGTAGGGGCTGTTGCCCATGAATTCCAGTATCACATGCTTTGGCAGGGCGGCGAAAAACCAGAATCCAACCGGAACCTGGACCAGGGTGGCGTAGAAGAACCACTTCATCCCGTTTTGACCAAGGGTCGTGTCAGCCCGTTCCGGCTGTTTTTTCCATTTTGCCATGGCGGCGTGGAAAAGGCCGGCAACGGCCACGGCTGACAGAACAAAGTGGAGGTACCTG
The DNA here is from genome assembly GCA_046496975.1 of Desulfobacteraceae bacterium. GTDB lineage: Bacteria > Desulfobacterota > Desulfobacteria > Desulfobacterales > Desulfobacteraceae > DATFJZ01. The sequence goes on from JAWOGI010000042.1 coordinate 5,572, forward strand.
GGGATCAGGGTGGGGTCTGTCAGGGGCAGGAACAGGCCCCTGCCGTTTTCAAAATAGGCGGGCCACTTCTCCGGGGTGAGCATCAAGGTCATGTTGCAGGTGAAGAAAAAGCCTGTGGTCAGCAGCAAAAGAGTGATGCCCGACACAAGAAAGGTTTTGCCTGTTTCTGACGAACCGTAGGCGTAGAGATAGGCCCCGTAATAGGCCAGAATCACAAGTCCGATCACCGAAAGCCAGTAAACGGCCATGAGGATGGAGCTGGTGTACATGAAATGGCCGTAGAGTACCTGGAGAAACAGCAGGGGGGCCACCCCCAGGTTAACGGCAAAGGCGATGACAAAGGGGAGCCGCCGTGCAGCGGGCCGGTCACTCCCCGTGGGATTGCTTCTGTTCTTCCACCGCTGCACTGCGGCAATAATGGCCGACCCCAGCATGAGGTTCATCAAGAGCAGGTGAAGCACAAAGGTGGCAATGAGGAAAAACTGGAACCACTGCCAGTCAAGGGAGATAATATCCGGAGCCGGAATCAGCGCGGCAGTATTCATAAGTTCTCCTGTTGATCAATGACATTTGCAAACCCTGCCTCGGGTTTGATTGTGCATACTATACCGGGAAAGCCGTCGACACAAGAAAAAAAAATGGAATAAGCCCGCTCCTGATGGTACACCAACTAGGCAGGCTGGGTTTGCCTGATTTTTTTTGAAACATCCCTGGTGAGCTCCAGCACCTTTTTGGCCGAAGCCAGATCGATGGAGCCGGTGCCGCAGCTGGGGGTGACAAAGCTCTGTGCCAGAACGGTTTTTCTGTCAATACCAATGCCCTCCAGCTCTTTGATCTGGGTTTCCAGTCTGTCGGCAAGGCTGGCTGCCGTCTCTTTGGCAATATCCTTTGCGTCGGAGGTGGGCACAATGCCAAAGGCCAGGATGCCGCCCCTGTTAATGTATTTTTTGATCATGTCCGGGTAGAGCATGAACTTGTCAAAAAACGAGTAGGCGTCAAAGCTGATGATATCAACGGTGGAGTTGAGGAGCAGGTCCCATTCGGTGTTGGCACACACATGGACCCCGGTGAGGCCGTTTTCCTGGTGAACCGCTTCGATCACCTCGCCGAGGACATCTGTGACATCCTCTTTGGTGATGGTGATGAACGCCGATGTGCCAAAGCCGGCAAGGCCCGGTTCATCAAAGAAGATCACCGGTTTGATGCCCCTTGCGGCAAACTGTTTTGCCTGCCATTTGGCGTTCATGGCAAGGTGCTTTACCGCCGCATCCCGCATCTGGTCGTTGTAGAAGATGGCCCGGTCATCCTGGTCGGTGGCGCCGGTGGCAAAGGTGACAGGTCCTGTGATCTGGCCTTTCAGGGCTCTGGGTTTGGTGGCCAGGCCGTCAATCTGTCTGAGAAACTCTTCAAACCCCCTGCCGGTTTCCCGGGTCAAGGCAAAGCGAGAGGTGTCAAGATCTCCCCCGGCCTCGGTGACCGAGAGGTACTCTTCATAAAATGCCAGGTACTGCTCGTCAAAATCGGCCCTTGAGGTGTCGATGAAAAGTTTTCCCGCGTCTGACTCGGTAAGACCGGGCATGCCGGGCAGAAACTGGGCCATCATCCCCTCTTCTCTGTACATGGGCAGCTGGGCCCACAGGGGGATGTCAGGGGTATGGGCAAGGATCAGTTCGGTGGCCTCTTTGTGGTTTTCCATGGGCAGGCTGCCAATGAGGAGTGGAAGGGCATCTGCTTTGAAGTCTGTCATCGTTTTATCCTTTCTGTTTTGGGGCTTGGTCATGACATCTGCCCCTCGTCACATTTGGCGGGCCAACGGGGTCAGGCTTTTGTTATTGACGTTATCGGACAGAAAAGCACAATCAAACCACAAAGCACACGATAATGTAAATAACGAAAGCCTGACCCCACCCCAAGGTGGGCGATGTTATGACCAAGCCTCTGTTTTTGAAAACAGCCGGTCTCTAATGAACTCCTGGATGAAAACAGCTGTTTTTTATTTTCATATTTCTGTTTCCAGGAAAATACTTTGAACACAAAATAATATAATCCAGCCCTTTTGTCAACCCGATCTCTGCTTTTTCAGCAATTTTGACCCGCCACACACAAAGGGTTTGGTCATAACATCGGCCAAATCCGCTGATTCGTGGCCCCTCCGTGGCATTATCAAGGCCGGTTCCAACAGCAGTCCTGGTGGGCTACCGGTTCTGCTTTCGCAGCTCTTTTTTCCGTACTCTGATGCTTTCCGGGGTGACCTCCACCAGTTCGTCGGAGTTGAGAAAGTTCAGGGCGTGCTCCAGGGTCAGCGGTTTGATCGGTGAACAGGCTGTGCTCTCATCCTTGCCCGAGGCCCTCATGTTGGTCAGTTTCTTCTCCTTGCAGGGGTTGACGTCAATGTCCTGGTGTTTGCTGTGTTCGCCGATGACCATGCCTTCGTACACAGGGGTTCCCGGGGGTATCATGAGCCGGCCCCGGGGTTCCAGGTTGTACAGAGCATAGGGAATGGCCTTTCCTTTTCGATCCGACACAATGGAGCCGGTGCTTCTTGTGGGGAACTCGCCCCGGTAAGGTTCGTGTCCGTCAAAGATGGAGTTCATGATGCCCGTGCCCTTGGTGTCCGTGAGAAATTCATCCCTGTACCCGATGAGGGAGCGGGAGGGGACGGAAAATTCCATGTTGACCCGTCCCCGTTTGTTGATCAGGTTGACAAGCCGTCCCTTCTTGAGGGAGAGTTTTTCTGTGACAACGCCGGTGAACACCTCGTCGCAGTCCACGTAGAGCTTTTCAATGGGCTCCAGGGTTTCACCGTTTTTTCCGGTTTTAAAGATCACCTCGGGCCGGCCCACACAGAGCTCAAAACCCTCCCGGCGCATGGTCTCCACCAGGATGGCCATCTGGAACTCGCCTCTGCCCTTTACATTGAAGGAGCCCCGTTCTGAAGTGTCCTCGACACTGATGGCAACATTGGCAAGGGCCTCCTTTTCCAGGCGCTCCCGGATGCGGCTGGACTGCACGTATTTGCCCTCCATCCCTGAAAAAGGGGAATCCGAAGTGGTGAACCGCATGGAAACGGTGGGTTCGTCAACGGTGATGCGCTCCAGGGCCTTGGGATGTTCCCTGGTGCAGATGGTGTCTCCAATGGTAAAACTATCCGTGCCCGACACAACGGCAATGTCCCCGGGTTCCACATGGTCGCTTTTGGTGAGGGTCGCTCCCTGGTAGATCTGAAGGCTTGACACCTTGATATTTTCAATGCTGTTGTTTTTGCCCATCAAGACCAGCTCGTCCCTGGAGCTCACCTCGCCGTTGGCGATCTTGCCAATGGCGAGCCTTCCCGTGTAATCTGAATGGCCAAGGTCGGACACCAGCATCTGGAACGGTTCAGACGGGTCGTAGGTCGGCGGGGTAACGGTGTCGAGGATGGTTTTAAACAGGGGCTTTAGATTTTCCGCCTCCTGGTCCATCTCGGTTTTTGCCAGCCCGTCTTTGCCGATGGCATAGAGAACGGGAAAGTCGATCTGCTGATCGTTGGCGTCCAGGTCGATGAAGAGGTCGTATATTTCATCCAGCACCTCATCGATCCTGGCATCCGACCGGTCTATTTTGTTGATCACGGTAATGATCTTCAGCCCCGCAGCCAAAGCTTTTTTAAGGACAAACCGTGTCTGGGGCAGGGGGCCTTCCGAGGCATCCACCAGCAGGATGGCGCCGTCCACCATGGAGAGGGCCCTTTCCACCTCGGCGCTGAAATCGGCATGGCCGGGGGTGTCGAGGATGTTGATTTTTACATCTTCCCAGACAACAGAGCAGTTTTTGGCAGAGATGGTGATGCCCCTCTCTTTTTCCAGGTCCATTGAGTCCATGAGCCGTTCATCCATCTCCTTGCCCTGTCTGAATGCACCGCTCTGCTTGAACATGGCGTCCACCAGTGTGGTCTTGCCGTGGTCAACATGGGCAATGATGGCAAGGTTTCGTATCCTGCTGTTTTCAATCATCTGTGTCATATATGGTTTTATCCTTTTAATGGTGATAATCCTGGCTGGCCCTTTTTCGTCGAAATTTGTAATGTTTGCTTTGCCCGGTTGCTGCTGCCCGGCAGGAGGGGGATTAGAAATTTGTCAGAACTGGAATCCACGCTTGTTTTAAAACACAACAGTATATCGGAATGGACGAAAAATGCAAGCTGAATTTTGACACGTCACCGTGGCCGGCACGGTGACGCCCGCCTGGGAAAGAGAATCTGGACCGTCGTCAGGCGTTTAGATGGAGTCCTGCCTGGAAAACAACAATGGCCGCAGCCGTTGCCACATTAAGAGAATTTTTCCTGCCAAACATGGGAATCCGGATGAAATCGTCGCACACCTTCAATACATGGGAAGAGATGCCGTATTCTTCGTTGCCAAGAACAATGACTGTTTTTTCCTGCCATGGATAGTCGGCGTAGGGCACGGCCCCCTGGACGGTCTCGACGCCAACGATGCGGTACCCCTGGGTTTTCCGGATTTCAAGGGTCTCTGCCAGGTTGTCCGTTGAGGTCTGGGGCATCCATTGGGCCGCCTGCATGGATGTTTTGAGAACCCTTGGGTCTTCCCGGCCCGGAGTGCTGCCAAGGATGATCGATGCGAATCCCCCGGCATCGCAGACCCGAAAGATTGACCCCACATTGAAAAGACTTCTCAGGCCGTCCAGGGCCATGTGGCAGTCAAAGGCCGGTGCTCTTTGGGTCTCTTCTCCCAGGTCGTTTTCTTCGATGGTCAAGAAAAGGTCCTGATCTTTTACCACCTGGCCTGCCTTTTTTCTGTGAAAGTGGATGGCATCGGAGACAAATTCCACCCAGGGTTTGTGTTCCTGCCCCCAGGGCTTGACGGGTTTTTTCTCTCCCAGCCACAGCAGCACATCAGTGTAGCTGGTAAAAAAGAGGTCAAGGCTCTCCATGGAGATCCGGTTGGTTACAACCTGCTGGTAGAGTGGGGAGAGCCACTTGATGATCCACTTGTGCCTTGCTGTGGACGAGAGGGCAAGGAATTTTTTTCTGGTAAAATTAAAACAGATCATGGTGGTTTCAGGGCATTTTATCAATGGTTTCAGTCTACCATCCCGGTGGGCATGAGGTGTTGTGATAAAGGCCATAAACTCCGGGCTTGGTCATAACTTTATAGTATAAAATTTCAATCATCAAATTTCAAGGGCTTGATCATAACCTCGGCCACCCTGGGGTGGGGTCAGGGTTCTGTTATTGTAATTTGATTGTTGTTTATTAAAAGACAAGCAAGATGTGTGGATTGTTTTTTGGAATATCCCTTAAGGTTTTTCGGGTAAAATGCCGATGGAAAAAATATCCGTATTTTGTTTCTATAACGGCCATGCCCTGCGGGCACAACAAAGCATGAAAGCTGTTAGCTTTTAGCTGAGTACTGATGGCTGACGGCTGACGGCTTTCATATAAAAAACGGCCCGGCAGCGGGCTGAAAAAGTGATTGTTTTCAGGGCACTGGAGCCCCCGGGAGTTTACCATGAATACCATACCAATGTACAATACCACCCAAAGCAGTGGCCCTGCCGGTTATGGCACCTACGGCAGTGCCATGGAAAAGAGAGGCTCCCGGACGATGGAGAGCCGGGAAACCTCTTCTTCGTTCAGTAAAAATGTTGACCTGGCAATCAAGACCAGGGAAGGAGACATTGTTACCCTCAATGCCAGTTCGTTTTCAGATTTTGAGGCTTTTTCCTATGATGAAAAGGGACGGGTGGGCAGCGGCAGCCAGGCCCAGAGTTCAGCGGTGAGCCACCGAAGCATGAGCCTTTCATCGGGCTCCTCATTCTCTTTTTCCGTGCAGGGGGAGTTGAGTGAAGAGGAGCTGGATGATATTCAAAGCATCCTAAAAACCATTGATAAAATTGTTGCTGACATGGGCGCCGACAATATGGATGAGGCCTTTGAGACGGCCCGAAGCATGGGCGGTTATGATACCGTTTCCCGGTTTACCGCCGATCTGGAGACAACCCGTTCCTACACCAGGGAGACCCGTTTCGTTGACCAGGCCCTGTATGGGCCCCTTGCCGGGGACACAGCAGGAGGTCTCTCCGGTTATGATGGAGGGGAGGTTACAGGCAAACAGGCCGGGGCGCTTTCCTATGAAGATCCTGCCGGAAAACTGCTGGAACAATTGATAAAAGCCCTGGAAACTGAAATGGAAAGTTCCGGGAAGCAACATCCACCTACTCCTGGCAATTTGAAACGACCTGTGGACCAGCTTTTCAATCATCACCGCCAGGCCCTTGACAAAAACCGGGAGGAGACGGCCGCCCTGGAAAACTCCCTGGGCCGTGTTCAACAGCAGATGCAAAAAGAGATCGACCGGATGGTTCAGGAGAGAACTTTGTTGTGGCCGAAGTGATGATCAACCCCATCACTGTGAATCTGGAGGTCACCGAGGATACCGGCAAAACAAAGGCCCCATATTTTGGTCAACTCCTCACCAACTCAACAAAACGCTCGTACACATCCCTGCGATGACCGACATAATGAACCATTAAACGTTTGCCGGATATATCCGTTTTGTAAAGTATTCTGTATCGGTTAGTCCGATACGACTGGTAACCAGATAATTCCCTCTGAAGATCTTTGCCAAGAAAAGGATTTTGTTTCAGCTCTTTCAACGCCTCTTTGATCAGTTTTTTGACATGGGGATGAAATGACCGTAACAATTCTTGAGCGGTCTGGGTTGCTTGAATCTCATAAGACACCAAAAACCTCACTCTCATTTACAATTCGCCCGGCCTTCACATCATCAGCAGAAGCATTAAGGGCTGCCAAGGCGTCGGAATCAGACAACACATCAATGGTTTCAATCAACCCTTCATAGATCTCCATGCTTAACAGGACAGCCTCGGGCACTCCATTTTTAGTGATAGCAATGGTGTTGCTTTTGCTTAAAGAGCGAACCATATCCAGAAGCTTGGTTTTGGCCTGAGTAATTGGGATATAATTTTCGATGAGAGTCATTCATACCTCCAAATTGTTGTGGTTGTTATTATGGTTAGAATAACAACCATCAATCAAAAAGTCAAGGAAAATGGTTATAGTAGTGACCACGGAACTGCTGTAACCTTGCATGATAAGAGCTCCCTCACTTCAGCCTTGCTGAATCGAAAGACGACAAAAAACCCTTCTCCTGGCAATTTGAAACGACCTGTGGACCAGCTTTTCAATTATCACCGCCAGGCCCTTGACAAAAACCGGTAGGAGAGTGCCGTTTTGGAAAACTCCCTGGATCATGTTCAACAGCAGATGCAAAAAGAGATCGACCGGATGGTTCAGGATAGCAAACCGATGTTCCTGTAAACTGCCTTGTCATCCTGCCCATGTTTTTCTATAACCGGCATGGCCGGTCCATGGTCATGGAATCGGCCACAACGAAAAATGAAACGCCGCCAACGGCAAGGCTCTGGCGAGCGTTTCTTATAACGATCATGAGCAGTGTGCTCACAACAAAGTATGAAAGCTGTCAGCTTTTAGCTGAGCACTGATGGCTGACGGCTGATGGCTGACGGCTGATGGCTTTCTTATAAAAAAACAGCCTCCATCACCTTGATGCGGTTTTCCTGGAGATTGGCATCCATGGTGGTACCGAACAGGGGGCCGTTTTTGCCGAAGATGATATGGGGTCCAAGGGGTCTTGGGGTTTCTGTGGCTTTTTGGCCCGCCCCTTTGACCTTTTGCCACCACTCCCTGGCCTGGTCGGTAAGGTCCCGGTGGAACAGAGGGGTAAACCCGGCCTGGATAATCAGGTTTTTTATCGTCTCCCAGTCGTCAAGAAACGAGATGGCGGGATCATCGGCCCAGGGCACGGGCAGGTGGATGGGTCCGTTGTCTCCTTTGACCACCTCGTGGAGAACCAGGGTGCCGTTTGGTGCAAGAATCCGCCTGAACTCGTCAAAGGCGCTCTTTTTATCCTTGATGTTCATCAGGGTGTGCTGGCACCAGACACAGTCAAAGGAGCTGTCTTCAAGGCCTGTACCGCAGATGTCTCCTGTAATAAAGTTGATGCGGCTTTCAAAACCGGTGCTTTGGGTTAGAAACTGGGCCGCATCAATAAATTCATCCACCAGATCCATGCCGGTGACCGGGCCGTTCACGGCCTGGGCAAGAAGCCGTGAGGAACCTCCGATGCCGCAGCCGGCATCAAAAATCCGGGTCTTTTTGCCAAGACCGGCCTTTTCTGCCAGGGCAAGGGTTGCCCTGTGGCCGCCGGTGTGGAGCTGGTCAATCACGGATAGGTCCTTCAGGGCCAGATGGTCAGGGTCTTTCCCGGCATCTTCCAGGGCAGAAATGATCTTCTGTTTGAGGTTGTCTGACCCGTAATGGGCGGCTATCGTTTTTTCCATTGGGGCTTCCTTTTTTCGGAGAAAGCGGTGAGTCCCTCCCTGGCATCTTCCGTGGCGCAGAGGGAGGCGAACATCTCGCCCATGTAGTCCAGGGCCTGGTGGTAGGGAAGGTCGGCCAGGCCGTAGATTCCTTTTTTGCCGCACTCCACGGCAAGGGGGCTCTTTGCGGCAAGCTTTGCTGCAAAGGCCATGGTCTCTGTTTCCAGTTCATCATCGGGCACCACACGGTTGATCATGCCAAGTTTCTTCGCTTCCCCGGCGGAGATCATCTCTCCGCCAAGGACCATTTCAAGGAGTTTTTTCCGGGAGACCAGCCGTGACAGGGGGACTGCCGGGCCAAGGCAGATCAGTCCCACATTAACGGCCGTTGTCCCGAATTTGGCACTTTCACCGGCAATGGCCATGTCCGAGGCAAACACAAGACCGGCCCCGTTGGCAATGGCAAGGCCCTTTACCGATGCGATGACCGGTTTTTTCATTTCCGCAATGGTGTGGTTGTGGGCATCCATCTGTTCAATGAGCTTTCTGTACTCCCCGTGGCTCTTGCCGGAAAACTCGTTCAGGGAGATGCCCGTCGAGAAATGCTTTCCCCTGGCATTGATCACCACCACCCGGACATCTTCATCCATGTCCATCTTTTTCAGGTAATGGTTGAGGGATTGGGCAAAGTCCGGGGTAAAGGTGTTTTTCTCTTCTTCCCGGTTCAGGGTGATGATACCGATGCCATCTTTTTTTTCCATGAGAACAGGCGGCTGGTCAGCCATTTTTTCTCTCCTTAGTTTTGGGTGTCAGTTCTGCAGCTCGGGGATATTGCTGTAGAGATCCAGGGCTTCGGGGTTTTTCAAAGCATCCTTGTTTTTTACCTCCTGGTCGTGGATGATCTTTTTAACGGCCAGCTCGACTTTTTTCATGTTCAGGGTGTAGGGGATGTCTTCGACGGCAACGATCTTTGCCGGGACATGCCTGGGCGAGGCGCTGGCCCTGATGTTCTTTCGGATAGAGGTCATTAGTTCGTCGGTGAGATCAAACCCGTTGGCCATCTTGACAAACAGAATCACCCTGACGTCGTTGTCCCACTGCTGGCCCACAACAACACTGTCGTCGATCTCTTCCATCTGTTCGATGCGGCGGTAAATCTCCGCCGTGCCGATCCTCACCCCGCCGGGGTTGAGGGTGGCATCTGACCGGCCGTACATGATAACTCCTCCCCGTTCCGTCACTTCGATGAAGTCGCCGTGGGTCCAGATGCCCGGGGTCTCTTCAAAATAGGCGGAATGGTACTTCTCCCCGTTTTTGTCCTCCCAGAAATAGATGGGCATGGAGGGGAAGGGGGCCGTGCAGACCAGTTCACCCTGCCGGCCCACCACGGGCTGTCCGTTCTCGTCATGGGCAAACACCTTCATGGCAAGCCCCCGGCACTGGAGTTCCCCTGCGTAGACCGGTCCCATGGGGTTGCCCAGGGCAAAGCAGCCGTTGAGATCGGACCCGCCGGAGATGGAGGCCAGCTGAAGGTCCTTTTTAACCTCGTCGTAGATGTACTGGAAATCTTCCACAGGCAGGGGAGAACCGGTGGAGAGGAGGGCCTTGAGACTGCTCAAGTCAAACTGTTTGCCCGGTTTCATCCCTGCCGCCTTGAGGGCGGCAATGTAACCGGCACTGGTGCCGAACACGGAGATCTTCTCGTCCTGGGCAATCTGCCAGAGGATCTCGGGGCCGGGGTGAAAGGGATTGCCGTCAAAGAGCACCAGGGTCGCCCCGGTTGCAAGGGAGCTGGTCAGCCAGTTCCACATCATCCACCCGCAGGTGGTAAAGTAGAAGATCGTGTCCTCCTCTTTCAGGTCGGTGTGGAGGATCAGCTCTTTGAGCTGGTGCAGCAGCACCCCGCCTGCGCCCTGGACCATGCATTTTGGAAGGCCAGTTGTCCCGGAGGAGTACATGATGTAGAGGGGATGGTCAAAGGGGAGCTGCTCAAATTTTATGTCACCGGGGTTTTTTGTCTTAAATTTTCTGTAATGGACGGCATTGGGGATTTTTGAAAGGTCAGGGTCCTCCCGGGTATAGGGGACCACCACGATCTTTTCAATGGACGGCAGCTCCTGGATGATCCCTGCAATCTTGTCCAGGCTGTCCAAAGCTTTTCCTTTGAAAAAATAGCCGTCTGCGGTGAACAGCACCTTGGGCCGGGTCTGGCCGAACCGGTCCAATACCCCCTTGATGCCGAAATCCGGGGAGCAGGAGGACCACACCGCCCCAAGGCTTGTGGCGGCCAGCATGGCAACGATGGTTTCGGGCATGTTGGGCATGAAGCCGACCACCCTGTCCCCGGGCGCTACACCGGCATCTTTGAGGGAGGCGGCAACTTTGCCCGTCTCGTTGTACAGCTCGTTGTAGGTGAGGGTTCTTCTGATCTGGTCCTCTCCCCGGAAGACCAGGGCCGTGTTGTCGTTTCTGAACCTGAGAAGATTTTCGGCAAAGTTCAGCCGGGAACCGGAAAACCATTTGGCTCCGGGCATTTTGCCGGGATCGTCAATGACCTCTTCGTATGGCTTTGATGCTTTGATGCCGGCAAAATCCCACATCTCCGTCCAGAACGCCTCAAGGTTTTCAACGGACCAGTTGTAAAGTCCGTCATAATCGACAAAGCGTTTATCGTATTTTTCATTAACTCTCTGCATGAACCTGAACATGTTGGAATTTTCAACTCTTTCCTGTGACGGTTCCCATAAGAGTTTTGCCATTGTTGATCTCCTTATTTGTAAAGTACCGCAAGTATGGTTGCTTTTCCCTGTTTTGCCGTTATCAGATGGGGGGTGGTGGAGAGGTAGTAGACACTGTCCCCGGGGTTGAGATCATACACATTGTCGTCAATGGAGAGCTCTGCCGTGCCTTCCAGAACAAAGATAAACTCCTCTCCGTCGTGGACCGAGGTCTCTTTGACGGGATTTTCCTCCAGCTGAACGATCAGGGCCTCCATGTGGCGGCCCTGGACTTCGGGGGCCAGGCTCATGTACGAGTAGAGATTCTGTTTTCCCTTGTAAGAGGTGGATCGCGAGATCTCTTTTCTCTCGTTTTTTCTGGTGATGGAGTAGAGCTTGGTGCCCATCTCCGACACAAGCCGGCCAAGGGCGCTGTCCAGGGCCCTGGAGAGCTTCATCACCGTTCCCAGCTGGGGCTGGATCACCCCGTTCTCAATGTCTTGAAGCCGCTGTTTGTCAAACCCGGTGAGGTTGGAAAGTTCGTCAATGGAAAGCCCCTTGCTTTCCCGCAGTTTCCGGATACGCCTGCCAACTTCGTCCACCTCTTTTTTCTCTCCGTCTTTGATCTCGCCTGTGAGGTTCTCAAAATAATCAACGTTGATATGGGGGGTGCTGTCGTTTGTTTCCATGTTTTCTCCTTTGTTTGCCGGCGGTAAAGGGGGCAGATCTCTCTTCCGCCCCCTGATCCATGCCGTGGGCCGGTCCTAGTTCCACCCCTCGGGCAGGAGCTGACCAGCCTGTTCTCCAAGTTTTTCTTTGAGTTGTTTCAGTCCCGGTCTTGCATAGTGCATGTGGCCGTCCTTCAGGGTCCTGCCGTTGATCATGGCCTCGCTTCTCAATCGTTTGCCCATGGTTTTTTCCAGCTGTTTGCCCAGCCAGAGAACCCGGTCAACGTCCCAGCCGTGTTCGATGCCCATCTCGTCCACCTGCACCAGGGTGTCTTCCAGGCAGACAAGGCCCACATACCTGGGGTCGTCGTAGTAGTAATCCCCGGTGCCCTTGATGGGGCGGTCGTCCAGGAAGTTGGCCGGCTGGCCGCCCAGGCCTCCCAGGGTGGCCTCGAAATTCCGGATGCCGGCCTGGAGGGCGGCCAAAATGGAAGCCGACGAGACCCGTTTGGTCTCGTGGAAATGGGCGATGTGGAGGTTGGTGTCGGGCAGCTCGTCCAGCACCATGGAGAAGTAGCGGTAGACGTCGGGAGCCGAGGCGCTGCCGTCGTGGTCGGCGTGCTCCACATCGTTGGCACCGATGTCCAGCCACCGCTTGGTGAATTTCACGGCATCCTTCATGTCCGTTGCCCCGCCGATGGGGCTGCCCCAGATGGTGCTCACCGTGCCGCACATCTTGATGCCGGCGTCGTTGCACTTTTGAATGCTGCGCTCCGCTTCTTTCCAGTACATGGGCAGCGTGGTGCCGGAATTGGCAAAGTGGTGCTCCTCCTCGGTGGATACCATCATCAGCACCCGGTCCGGCCCGATCCCCTTTTCCTTGAGCTCAACAGCCTTGTCCACGGCCGGCTCCCGAATGGTTACAGCCGTCACACAGATATCATCCGGATTGATATTTCTTTTGGCTACGCGCCGCTTAAACCGCTCACTCCGCAGATGAGACAGCACCTCTTCCGCTTCGCTGAATTGCGGCAGCA
>JAWOGI010000115.1:0-10733 GCA_046496975.1 Desulfobacteraceae bacterium
GTGCGCATAACGAGCTATGTAAACCTTGTCCCAACGAAGAAAACAGATAAAAAGGCAAGCAAGATGTATAAGTTATTTTTACTTGCTGCCTAAGTATGCCGGTCAGAACCATCTTTATTCAAGTTTCAATTCCAAATTTAACGGAATTATGGTAATGTTCCCTGGTCATGGAAAGGCACAGGGTTTAAGAACATGTCTGTTTTTTTAAGAACAGACCTAATTTGGGCTTGGTCATAACATCGGCCACTGGTCACAATTGGCGGGCCAACGGGGTCAGGCTTTTGACCCCACCCCAGGATGGCCGATGTTATGTCCAAGCTCCCTAATTTTAAGGAGATAAAATGGAGACACCGGTTTTACAGACAGATTTCAAGGATCTCAATCTTGTCCAAAAGGGCAAGGTAAGGGATATCTACGATATGGGGGATTCTCTTTTGATGGTGACAACGGACAGGCTCTCGGCCTTTGACGTTGTTCTGCCCGACGGCATTCCAGGCAAGGGAAAGGTTTTAACCCAGATCTCCCTTTTCTGGTTCAAGGAGATGGAGCCCCTCATCGGCAACCATGTCATCGCCCACCGGGTTGAGGATCTTCCCGAACAGTGCCGGAAATACGCTGACATTCTCGAAGGGAGAACCCTCTTGGTAAAAAAGGCAGACCCGCTGCCCGTGGAGTGCATTGTCAGGGGGTATATTTCCGGTTCAGGGTGGAATTCTTACCTGGAGAACGGCACGGTGTGCGGCATTGAACTGCCCGACGGCCTCAGGGAGTCGGACCGGCTTGATCCCCCCCTGTACACCCCGTCAACCAAGGCCGAGGTGGGGGATCATGACGTTAATGTTGACTTTGAAGAAACCGTCAAGCTTCTCGGCAGGGAACGGGCAGAAAAGCTCAAGACCCTGAGCCTTGACATCTACCGGAAAGGAGCCGAAAAAGCCCTGGAAAAGGGGATCATCATTGCCGATACGAAATTTGAGTTCGGGATTTACAGGGATGAGATCATTCTCATCGACGAGGTGCTGACCCCGGATTCCTCCAGGTTCTGGCCCAAATCCGACTATGCGCCGGGGGGTGCCCAGAAGAGCTACGACAAGCAGTTCATCCGGGACTGGCTCAACTCATCGGGGTGGAACAAAAAAGCGCCGGGGCCAGACCTTCCCAGGGAGGTGATCGAACATTCAGCCCGGAAATACAGGGAAGTTCTCGATCTGATAACGAAGTAGGGCGGAAAAGGCAAGCCGGGCCGGAACAAACGGTTTTGTTCCGGCCCGGCAGACAGTCAATCAATGAAAACAGGGTTTACGCTTCTGCCTGTTCAGCCTTTACCTTTTCGATCACCTTGGGAGAGAGGTCAGAAGGGACCTCCTCGTAATGGTCAAATTCCAAGGTAAAGGTGCCCCTGCCGCCTGTCATGGAACGAAGATCCGGGGCGTACCGCAGAATCTCCGCCATGGGCACGTTGGCATTGATCACCTGCTTGTCTCCCAGGGAGTCCATGCCAAGCACACGTCCCCGCCGGGCGTTGAGGTCACCCATGATATCTCCGGTGAACTCGTCGGGAACCAGGATGGAGATTTTCATCACCGGCTCCAGCAGAACTGCGCCGGCATCGGCTGCCGCTTTTTTAAAGGCCAGGGAGCCGGCCATCTTGAAGGCCATCTCCGAAGAATCCACCGAGTGGTAGCTGCCGTCGTCCAGGGTGATCTTGTAGTCCACACAGGGAAACCCGGCAAGAATACCGTTCCGGGCGGCTTCCACAACCCCCTTTTCCACAGCTGGAATGTAGGTCTTGGGAATCGATCCCCCGACAATCTTGTCGGCAAACTCGAATCCCTGGCCCCGGGGCTGGGGTTCCAGGGTGATCCAGCAGTCGCCGAACTGGCCGTGGCCGCCGGACTGTTTCTTGTGCTTGCCCTGGACCCTGATTTTTTTCTTGAAGGTTTCCCGGTAGGGGATCTTGGGAGTGCTCAGTTCCATCTCCACCTTGAATTTGCGCTTGATCTTTTCGATGATGGTTTCGATGTGCACCAGTCCCCGGCCGGAAAGGATCGTCTCCCTGGTCTCCTCCTCCCGCTTCAGCGCAAGGCCCGTGTCCTCTTCCATGATTTTCCGCAAAGCGCCGTGGACCTTGTCCTCTTCTCCCTTGTTCTTGGCGGAAACGGCAAAGGAGATCACCGGAGGCATGGGTTCAGGCGCTGTAAAGGTGATCTCCCGGTCATTGGCGATGGTGTCTCCGGTATGGGTCTCCTTGAGCTTTGCCACGGCAACAATGGCGCCGGGCAGGGCCGTGTCAACGGGTTTCTGCTCTTTGCCCACAATTTCGAGAAGCTGGGTAAACCGCTCTTTTGCATCTCTGGTCACATTTGTAAAATTCCCCTCTTTGCCAAGCTTTCCCGAGATGACACGGAAAAGGGAGAGCCGGCCGGCGTAAGGGTCCACAATGGTGCTGAAAACAAGTCCGGAAAAGGGGGCCTCGGGATCCGGGGCGATTTCAACGGTTTCCCCGTCCTTGTCCGTTGCCGTCCACGCTCCCCGGTCAGCAGGGGAGGGCATGTAGTTGGTGATGAAGTTGAGCAGGGTGTCAATGCCGGTGAGCTTCAGGGCCGACCCGCAGAGCACCGGAGAGAACTCGCCATCAAGTATCCCCTGCTTGAAGGTCTCCCGGAGATCCTCCTCGGAGATGGACTCTCCTTCCAGGTAGCGTTCGAGAAGGTCGTCGTTAAGCTCGGCAATGTTCTCTATAAAGGCCTCTTTTGCCGCTTCAACCTCGTCTGCCATTTCTCCGGGGACATCTGTCTTTGTTGCCTTGCCGTTTTCGTCGAACAGCCAGGCATTGCCCGACACAAGATCCACAACTCCCTTGAAATCAGCTTCTGCGCCAATGGGCAGGTGGGTGATGATGATCTTCTTTTTCAGGGAGGAGCCGCAGCTCTCCGTGGCTGTGTAGAAATCGGACCGTTCCCTGTCCAGCTTGTTGATGAACACAATAGAAGGAAGGCCGCTTTCCAGAACACAGGCGTCGGCCTCTTCGGTCATGGCGCTGGGGCCGTCCACACCGTCAATTACCAGGACCACGCTGTCTGCAACGGGAAGGCAGGTCTTTGCCGAAGAGAAAAAATTCTGGTCACCGGGGGTGTCCATCAGGGTAACATCGTGCTTTTTCCATTGATATTTGTGGAAGGATGTACTGACACTCTGCTGTTTTCTCACTTCTTCCGGCTGAAAATCCATGGCTGTGTTGCCTTCTTCCACCTTTCCAAAACGTTTCACAACACCTGCCTGATAGAGGATTGCTTCAGCCAGAGAAGTTTTACCCGCACCCCCATGGCCAGCCAAAGCGACATTTCTCATTGATTTCACTTGTTCAATCATCACAGCTCCTTTTCCAGTAATTTACATTTGGGCCGCCGGAAATCAATAAATTCTTCACAGGGCTGTGGATTTTATTCCTTCCGGCGGTCTTACTTGCAGAACAGTTGTGGGAACAGTTCTTACCCTTGCAATAGCGTTTATGTTAGAACGTTGGACTCGTTGTATATCAAAGATATGATAAATTCCCTGTTGCCTTTGGGGCCGGGAATCGGCGAGGGAACTACCCTCTCTGTCCCATACCCCCTTTGTTCAAAAAAAGTCTGTATCTCCCGGACAATCTCCTGCCTGACTTGCGGGTCCTTTACCACGCCGCCCTTGCAGATGCGTTTTCTGCCCGCCTCGAACTGGGGCTTGATAAGGGCCAGAATCCTGGTGCCCCTCCCCATGAACTTCTCCGCTGCGGGAATAACAAGTTTCAAGGAGATGAACGAGGTGTCGATCACAACAAGATCCACCGGTTCATTGACCGCATCAAATGCCATGTACCGGATGTTGGTTCTTTCAATCACGTTGACCCTGGGATCCTGCCGCAGCTTCCAGTCCAGCTGCCCGTACCCCACATCCACGGCATGCACCCGCTCTGCCCCGTTCTGGAGGAGGCAGTCGGTAAAACCGCCGGTGGAGGCGCCGATGTCAAGGCAGACAAGGCCCGTCACATCCAGGGAAGCCGTTTTCAGGGCCTCGTCAAGCTTCAGTCCCCCCCGGGAGACAAAGGGAAGGTCCCCGCCTTTGAGGGTGACGGCGGCATCCCGGCGGATCAGGGTCCCGGGCTTGTCACAGGGGATCGTGTCCACCAGCACCTTGCCCGCCATGATCAAGGCGGTGGCCCGGTTCCTTGTCGCCACCAGCTTCTTTTCCACCACCAAAAGATCCAGCCTGACTTTATTTGTTTTGTTCACCACTTACCATCTCCTCTGCGGCTGCCACAATGGCCGCAGCATTTACGCCATGGACCCTGCGCAGGATCTCCGGGGCACCGTGTTCCACAAAACAGTCTCGGATGCCGATGCGCCGGGTGCGGCAGGAAAAATCCCCTTCATCGCCGAGGAGTTCCAGTACGGCACTGCCAAACCCCCCGTCCAGCAGATGCTCTTCCACGGTGATAACAACACCGGTTTTTTTCGCTGTTTCAAGGATCAGCTTTCTGTCCAGGGGCTTGACAAACCGGGCATTGACAACACTGGCAAAGATGCCCCGGTCTTTGAGCTGTTCAGCAGCCTTCACCGCCTCGGGAACCCGGCTGCCAATGGCAATGATCACCAGATCATTTCCCTGGACCAGAAGCTCTCCTCTGCCCACGGACAGCGGCTCTGTCTGGCTTGCAGGGTCCACCCCCTGGCCCTTGCCCCTGGGGTAGCGCAGGGCCGCAGGGCCGTTGTGGTTTACGGCGGTTTTCAGCATCCTGGCAAGTTCGTTTTCATCCTTTGGCGCCATCACCGTCATGTTGGGGATGCTTCTCAAAAAGGCAAAGTCAAACAGCCCGTGGTGGGTGGGGCCGTCCTCGCCGACAATGCCGCCCCGGTCAAGGGCAAACACCACGTTGAGGGATTCCAGGCAGACATCGTGGACAATCTGGTCATAGGCCCGCTGCATGAAGGTGGAATAGATGGCCACCACCGGCTTGATGCCCCGGCTGGCAAGGCCTGCGGCAAAGGTCACGGCGTGCTGCTCGGCAATGCCCACATCAAAGAACCGGTCGGGGAACCGCTGTGAAAAATCCACCAGGCCGGTTCCTTCCGGCATGGCAGCCGTTACGGCAACGATGGCCGGATCCTTTTCTGCCAGTTCTACCATGGTTCTGCCGAACACCTCGGTGTAGGAGGGGATGCGGCTTTTTTTATTGACACTGTTTCCCGACGGCACATCAAAGGAGCCCACTCCATGAAAGTAGACCGGGTTTTTTTCCGCAGGACCGTATCCCCTTCCTTTCTGGGTGGTGACGTGGAGCAGGACCGGCTCGTCGTGTTTCTTGATGTTTTCCAGGATATCGATGAGGTGGTTGAGGCGATGGCCGTTGATGGGGCCGAAATAGTCGAAATTGAAGGCCTCAAACAGCATTCCCGGAGTGATAAAGGCCTTGAAGGAATCTTCGGACCGTTTGGCGATCTTGTAAACATCCTCCCCGATCCTGGGAAGGGATTTCAAGAAGAGACCCACCTCTTTTTTCATGCGCTGGAGAAATTTTGCCGAGAGTTTCCGGCTGAGAAAAGAGGAGAGGGCGCCCACATTGGGAGAGATGGACATGTCATTGTCGTTGAGGATAACGATGAGGTCCCGATCCGAATCCCCGGCCTGGTTCAGCCCTTCATAGGCCAGACCCGCCGTCAGCGAGCCGTCGCCAATGATGGAGATCACCTTGGAGTGATCTTTTTTCAGATGCTTGGCCGAGGAGATGCCAAGGCCGGCAGAGATGGAGGTGCTGCTGTGACCCACGGTAAACCCGTCACAGGGGTTTTCGCTCATCTTGGTAAACCCGGTGAGCCCCTTGTAGGTCCTCAGGGTGTCAAACTGCTCCTCCCTTCCCGTTAAAAGCTTGTGGGCGTAGGCCTGGTGCCCCACATCCCACACAAGGGTGTCCCGGGGCAGGGAAAAAACGTAGTGGACGGCAATGGTCAGCTCCACCGCCCCCAGGCTGGAGGCCAGATGCCCCCCGTTCTTTGAAACCACAGAGATGATTCGCTCCCGGATCTCCTCTGCCAGCAGCGGCAGCTGATCCCTGGAAAGTTGTTTCAGATCCGCTCCGGTTTTAATCTTTTTAAGCAGACTCAATCGTTAAACGCTCCTTTTACTGGCGTTGGATGCCCTCCGGCTGCACAGCCCGTTTCCGGTCTTTATCGCAGCAGGGGGGTAGGTTTTTGACCATCAGCGGGTCCTGGTTAATATATACTCGGCAATGCCCTCCAGGGGCATTGCCGCGGTGTTATCAAATACCCTTAACGCATCCACTGCCTCGTCCACAAGCTTTTTTGCATATTTTTTTGAGCTGTCAAGTCCCAGCAGGGCAGGGAAGGTCGCCTTGTCATGCTCGGCATCGGAGCCGGCGGCCTTGCCCATGACAGCCGGATCACCTTCCACATTGAGGATGTCATCGGTGACCTGGAATGCCAGCCCGATCCGCCGGCCATAGTCGACCAGGGCGTTGCGGCCTTTCTGGTCGGCTCCGGCAGACACAGCCCCGGCGGTGAGGCTTGCCAGGATCATCTTTCCCGTTTTGAGAGAGTGGATGGTTTCAAGGTGGGCCAGCTGCCGGCCGGTTGTGCCGGTTTTTTTGTCATCCCGGAGGCCGGGTGCAGCAGGGCAGGGCGGTGCCGCCTGGCTGGATGGGGATGCCTGGCTGGATTGCGGTGCCTGACTGGGTGGGGATGAAGACGACAGCATGTCCAGCATCTGACCCTGGATCATGCCGTTGACGCCGGCGGCATGGGAGATGATGCCGATGATGTCAAACAGCACCGCCTTGTCGGGGAAGGTCGAAAAATAACGCTCCGGGGTTGTCAGCACCTGGAAGGCGTGGGTCAGCAGGGCATCCCCGGCCAGGATGGCGGTGGCTTCGGAAAACGCATTGTGGCAGGTAAGCTTGCCCCTGCGCAGGTCATCATCATCCATGGCCGGCAGATCATCGTGGATCAGGGAGTAGGTGTGGATCATCTCGATGGCGCAGGCACAGGGCAGGGCGGTAAGATCAGAATTTTTTCCCGCGGCCCGGGCAGCAGCCATGGCCAGAACCGGGCGCAGCCGCTTTCCCCCTGCCATGAGGGAGTGTTCCATGGCCTGTGTCAGCTCCCGGTTGCCATCGCAGGCTTCCAGGATCAGCCTGAGGTGGTGATCAATGATCTCTCTTTTCCGGGCCAGATAGTCCGACAACGTGAACTTGGCCTTGCCATTGCTACTCTTCATCGAAAAAATCTTCTCTGACATCGCCCTGGTTGTCCCTTAACAGCACCTTGACCCGCTTTTCCGTCTCATCGAGCTTTTCAAAACAGAAGGCGGAGTGTTTCATGCCCTGTTCAAATTTTTTAAGGGCCTTTTCCAGGGGAAGCTGGCCGGATTCAAGCTCTTTTACAATCTCCTCCAGCTGGGCCATTGAGTCTTCAAACGTCCTTTTTGCTGCCATCGCTTTTTTCCACCTGACAGAGCAGGTTTCCCCTTGCCAGGAGAACCTCCACCATGTCACCTTTTTTACTGGTTTCTGCGTCTGTGAGGACCTTTTTGCTCCTGCACTCCCTTGTTATGCTGTAGCCCCTCTCCAGCACTGCGGCGGGGCTCAGGGCCTCGAGCCGTGACTGCAGCCCGCTGCTTTCTGCCCGGCACTGCCTTAAGACGGCTTCCATGGCCATTTCCAGCCGGTTTGTCAAATTATCCCTGTCCTGGTTTAACCGAACAAGACCATTACCGGGATTTACTGCATACAATGCATTGGAAAACCAGTCAAGCCTCTCTTTTCCAAGGGCGATGATTTTTGCCATCTGACCGGCCAGTCTCTCTTCGAGATCTTCCAGCCGGAAACGCATGTCATCAACGATCCTTGTCGGGCTTTTCAGCCGGGACTGCAGATCAAATATTCTTTCCCGCAGCCTTGTAATGGTCTTTGTCAATCCCCGGGCCAGGCCCAGATTGAGCACGGCAAGATTTTTTTCAAGGCTTTTCTTGTCCGGCAGGGCCAGTTCCGCCGCAGCAGAAGGGGTGGGGGCACGAAGATCCGCTGTGAAATCACAGATGGTAAAATCGGTTTCATGGCCCACGGCTGATATCACCGGCACAGCGGAATCAAACACGGCCCTGGCAACCGTTTCCGAGTTGAATGCGGTAAGATCCTCCAGGGAGCCGCCGCCCCGGGCAACAATGGCAAGGTCCGATCTGCCCATGGCATTGACAAGGCCAAGGGCCGCTGCCACCTCAAACTCGGCATCCCGGCCCTGGACGGTGACGGGAAGAATCTCCAGCTGCACCCCGGGGCATCTCCGCTGGGAGACGGTGATGATGTCCCGGACGGCAGCGCCTGTGCCCGAAGTGATGACGGATATTCTCGAAGGCAGAAAAGGAATTTTTTGTTTGTGTTTTTCATCAAAAAATCCCTGGGCCGAGAGCTTTTTCTTGAGCTGCTCAAATGCCGCCTGGAGAGACCCTGTGCCTTCAGGCTCCATGTGTTCGAAGATAATCTGATAGCTGCCCCTGGGCTCGTAAAGGGAGAGCCGGCCCATGCCGGTGATCTTCATTCCGTTTTCCAGATCAAACTTCAGCCGTCTTTTCTGGTTTTTGAACATTACGCCGGAGATGACAGCCTTGCTGTCCTTGAGGGAAAAATAGCAGTGGCCCGACGCAGGGGTAAAAAAATTGGAGATCTCACCGGAGATCCACACAAAGGGGTAACTCTCTTCGATCAACTCTTTAAGCTCTCTTGTAAGCCCGGAAACTGTATATATCATTGGGGTCAGACCCTGATAATCATTTGTAATTAAAAGAAAAACAAGCAAAAAAGATGCGTATTTCAAGCTTAGAGCCGCTTTTTTGCACCCGAAAAACCCGTTTTAAGCCAAAGTCCTCACCCCAGGTTTGTCGATGTTATGACCAAGCCCGGCTATGATCATAGCTCATAAACATCAACAAAGCCCGATTTTTGCCAACCTGCATAGAGGTATAACAGAAAGCGGGTAAAATTGGAAACCGGAATTTCAGGTCCTTCGTGCTCGTAAACGTGATCGTTCTGATAAGATGCAAATAGCGTAACGCCTTTGGAGACATAAAACAAAAGAAAGGCGGCACCGGTGAGTGTTTAGTTTATCAGATCATCAAAGTCCGATAATATATATTATGTAAACTTTTTATATAACACCCATGAGCAGCGTGCTCACAACAAAACATCAAAGCCGTCGGCCGTCAGTAAGCAGCAGGTATCTATTGGAAGCTGATAACTGAGTACTGATTACTGAAGGCTGATGGCTGATGGCTTTCTTATAAAATCGATCTGTTCGATTTCTCTTGAATTCAGCCCGGGCTGTGTTATATTCCTTAAAAAAGCAAGAGCAATTTCTGCTTGAAATTAAAAAATTAACTTAAAACGTTTCAGGAGGACTTTCGACCATGAATATCTCTTCAGCCATTGGCAGTGCACATGAGCTTGTCAAGGTAAACACCTTTATCAAGAGCGTTTACAACTGGATGGCCATCGGACTTGCATTAACGGCGTTTACCGCTCTGTACGTCTCCAACAGCGAAACCATGCTCAGGATCATCTTCGGCAACCAGCTGGTCTTTTTCGGACTGATCATCGGAGAACTGGGACTTGTTTTTTACCTCAGCGCCAGGGTCCAGAAAATCCAGGCGTCGACGGCCACGGCCCTGTTTGTCCTCTACTCGGTCCTCAACGGGGCGACCCTTTCCGCTGTGTTCCTCATGTACACCAGCGCGTCCATTGTTTCCACCTTTTTTGTGTGCGCCCTCACCTTTGGCGCCTGCAGTGTCTACGGCATGGTGACCAAGCGTGATCTGACATCCCTTGGGGGTTTCATGTTCATGGGGCTGATCGGCATCATCATCGCAACTGTGGTCAACATGTTCATCCAGAGCTCGGCCATGACCATGATCATCTCCTACATCGGAGTGGTTGTGTTTGTGGGGCTCACTGCCTATGACACCCAGAAGCTCAAAAATATGGCCCTGACCCAGCCCGACAACGCCAGCGGCGCCATGGTGAGAAAAGGCGCCATCATGGGAGCATTGACACTTTATCTCGATTTTATCAACATGTTTATCATGATGCTGCACATTTTCGGTGTTACCAAGGATTGATTTAAGGATTGATTTTCTGATTATCGAGCCGTCGGTTTTACGGTGCAGACTGAAGTTCCCCCCTCAGCCTGCCCGGAATGACCGATGGCTCGATACTTTTCATAACCCTCCTGCCGGACGGACCACAGCAGCTGGTGGTCTTTCTGGTTTCAACCATTTTCAAAAGGACGACAAAGTCGCAGGCCTGACCCCAAGTAGTATTTGTTATAGTTTCGACAATACCCCTCTTTTTTCATGTTGACCTGGTTCGGGCTTGATCATAATCTTCGGCCAAATCCGTTGATTCGTAACAGTAACAGTAACCGACTGGCATGAGCCCCCAAAAAATACTCATGATACATCAAAAGGCCGAAATTTAGAACTCCTCCCACACAAACTGGGTGATATTGCGCTCCTGGCTGGAAAACTCCACCCCCACCAGGTATACCTCCTCTCCGGTGAACTGCTCGGCATAGCCTTTGGCTTTGATCTGCTCCAGGGCCTTTCCCGGGCCGCACTGCTCAACGACCTTGAACTCGATGAGATAAATACGCCCTTCAAAGCGCACCACCAGGTCCAGACGTCCTTTGTTG
>JAWOGI010000200.1:0-7383 GCA_046496975.1 Desulfobacteraceae bacterium
GTTTGACGTATGCCGGGCGCGGGGCTCCCAGGCACTCACGCTTAAGGTAGTCGAGGTATCCCTGAATCCAGGTTCCATAGAGCATCCGTTTGCGCTCGCTCAGCCCTGGTGCCTTGTTGAGTTGCTGTAAGGCAATAGCTGGAGACGACAACGCCTGCGTATCTGGAGGGGCACTGGTGGCGGAAGTTTCACTCTCAGAAACTGTGGGAGAGGTCGAGGGGCGTTCTGCAGTTGCCGTTTGGCGTACAGGAAGCAATGCGTCGCTCATAAGCTGTGTGTAAAAACCATCAGATTGTGTATCCAGACCGCACATACCGCTCCGTGTACGTTCCAGATGCGTTGGGGCACCTGCTGCACCTGCCGTGTAGGTTAGGGCTGGTCACATCGGCAGACTATCCGTTCAGAACACAAGAGCGTAATAGCAGGTCGTCGTGCCGCATGCTATACTACTTGCTATGTGCCACACCACACGATTGCGAAACGTACACCGATCTCGCGAAGGGTATAAAGTAGCTACCGGTTAAAATTACTTACTGTGTTACGTAATTCCAACGTTATGGAATAGATAAGTCTAAATCAATATGGTGACGCCCGCCGTGCCGCTCTGATGACTATGTCATGAAGTCTATTCATTGATTCTTTGCATAAATTGTGTGTAGAGTCCCCTGGTGGAGCCGGTATTGAGAGCGGTAGGACGTGAGCACGAGGTGATGGGCAGTCATAAGAATTGCTTCGATCGACGTGGTCGTCCTGCATCGTCATACTGAACAGCGTGAAGCATACCATGCGCACGGAGAATCTGCTTTGGGGATACGCAGGGTGGTGCTTTAGCGAGGGGACAATCCCGAGTTTGGGGAGCCAGCGTCGAGATCTCTCCTCGGAGCTTAAGAACTGAGGCCGTCGAAAATTATAAGATTTGGTTAAAAAGCGTCAGACACGGACAATGGCAAAGCCCTTTTCAGCAGAGTAAGAGCCCTGGATCTTTACAAGGGTGTCCTTTTTTTTGTCGGAATCGATGAGCAGGGCGGGCTGCTGCTGTGCATCATCCTCCACGGCGCCGCCAAAGATCCGGATCGAGGCGGCCCTTCTGAGAACCCCTTCCATGGAAAGGACCATTCTTTCCATTTTTTGTTCGGCAGACTTGATTTTGACAAGAACAGAGTGTTCCCTGTCAACCAGGGCAGTGATGCGCTGTGCGTTTTTCTTGAGGTCCTCCAGCACCCCTTTCACCCGAGACACCTCCCGGTTGTTCACCATCTTTACAATGGCCCCAAGCTCTTTTTCCATTTTATCAAAGGCCATGGCCTGCATGGCAAGAATCAGCTCTTTTACATTTTTCATGGAGAGGGACTCTTTCGGGATGGTCCGGATCATCCGCTTGAGCTTGGTTTGCAGCTCCTCTTTCAGGGATTCCTCCTGTTCCCTTAAAAACCGCTTCTCTTTTTTACACGCCTCCCGGGCCGCTGCAAGGTCCTCTTTTTTCTTGAAGAGGTGATGCCCGAAGTAGATGGTGTTTTCACCGCAGAAATAGAGCTTCGTCAACGAAAGGGATTCGCAGTACAGGGTGTTGTTGGTCATGTTCCCCCGGGTCTGTTCAAACGAAATCACCGGAGCCACCAGGGTGGAGTCTATAAGCTCTTTTTCAATGCGGATGGAGCCGGTCTTGGCCGTCAAAAGGGAATTGATCACAAAGGAACAGACAATGTTGTCCTGGACAAAAATCCTGCTGTTGCCCTCTACGGTGGCAACATGGGCGCTGCTCTCCGCCTGGATGGTGCCCCCTTCCAGGACCTTTGCCTTGACCCACCCCTTTGCCCGGATTTTGAAACCGCTGCAGACGGTGCCGATTTTGATGTTTATGGGAGAGATGTGCTCGGTCCCGATATTGCCCGTGGCGTAATCCAGCCGCTTCACCTCCAGAACATCCCGGATGCCCACACCGGTTATCTGACTGTCCGATCGCTGGAGGAGGACCACCCCGGTTTTTTCGGCCCGCAGGTAATATCCCGGGGGCTTATCCCCTTCTGCCTCTCTTTCCACCACCGCCACCCCGCCGATGAGTTTCACTTCCAGGGGGACGGCATCGGGCACCTCGATGATCTCGCCGTTGTAGGCCATCCCCGGTGTTCCCTGGAATTCACGGCTGATATAAAAGAGATTGTTTCCTGCGGCAACAATGGGGTATTCGTTGATCTCCCGGAAATCGATCCTGCCGTGTTCCATGAGTTTCCCCGGATAGGAGAGATGGTCAATGTAAGACTCGGCAATGGCGCCGTTTCTGGTCGGAATTTGGGGAACGCCCTTCATGGTCAGATTGAGGCGTTTTACGGTAATGGATATTTCCAGGGTGAGGGAAAGCCCGGTCAGTCTTTCATCGTCTGCATCGGATAAATCCCGAAGCACGTGCCGGACGGTGAGGGGCTCACCGTCGGACAGCTCCTTGGCCATGAGATTTTTGAGGGCCGCCAGCACCACTGCGGCCTGCACTTTAATCCTCGGCAATAGCTGAGCCAAAGCCTTTAAAACAACGGAATCCTCGTACCGTTCCCGCTCTATCTGAAAAGAGAGGCTTGCCGTGTCCTGCTGTTTTTTGACCCGGTGGTACAGGTTGTTTTCAAGAATATCCGCTTTTTTCTGCAACTTTTCGTCCATCCTGTGTCCATCCTGTGTCCCTATTTTCTTTTTTTCCGCATTGGCTCTTAAATAGATAGATATCACCTCTGGCAAGAGGGATCAAGGGTGGGGTGTCAAAAAAACCGACCAAGCAGAAGTGGGGGATTTTGACACCCCAGATCAAGGCCAAGTGAAATCGTACAGACCCGGGATTGCACCGCCACAGGCAGGTGGATTTAAAAACGGTGTTGTTATCTTGATGAATCTCTGGTATCCAGTATTCAAACAAGCGTTTCACTGGGGTAAGGTCAGGCAAATGTGACGAGTGGCAGAGGTTATGACCAAGCCCCAAAATTCCGAAAAGATCCCGGAACAGAAACCGCATGGTGTGACCACTTTTTTCAAAGGAGAAGGGAATGGAATCCAATGCCCTTGAGGTAAATCTGTTTGATACAAAAGTTAATGTGAGCATCGAAGAAAAATACCGGGTTCTCCAGGATATTGTTTCGGACTACCACGGTATTCTAAAACGGATGAACGCATTTCTCGAAGAGCTGTCCCACCCCTATATCAACTGGGAATTCATTGTCAAGGAAACCAGGCACTTCTCCCTGCACTATTTCTACCTGTACAAAGACCACGAGGAGGGAAACAGGGCCTTTGAACTCTTCATCGACATTTTTCTCAGGGCGCTGGACCAGAACTTAAAAGCAACAACACTTTTTCATGCCGCCGGCAACCTCATGCTGCTGCTGCAGCATGTGCTCAAAGAGCCCTGTCAAAACCGAGAAGAATTCATCAAAACCGTTGCCCGGGCCGCCGATCAGATCCAGCGCCTCAACGAGGATCTTTTTTCCAGTTTTGTCAGGTGCTGGCATCAGCCCGACAAGCTTGCCCAACTGCTGCTCAACGCCGATGAAGAGAGAGCCGGGGACTTCACCGCCGTCAATCTCTTTTTAAAGCGCTATTATGAATTCTCCTTTTCCTGTTTTCTCAAGGAGAAAGACCCCTTTTTCTGGATCACCGATGATCCGGACATAAAAAACCTTCCCCCGGAAGCGGAAACCATTTTGCAAACCGTTTCCCACGAACAGATCCAGCAGTTCCAGGAAGAACTTGAACAGCTTACAGCCAGGGGAGACACCTCCTCCAGGCTTCTGACGGAAAAGCTGCTGACCCTTCCCGGATACATGGACCTTGTCAGCCGGTTCAAAAACATACCTGGAAAACTGTCGGCCAGCATGGGGGATAAAAATCCGGGAAAACGGCTGAAGCTGGTCTTCCTCTTTTACACCCTCCACCTGCCCGGTCTTGAAACCATCCATGAACAGACCTTAAGGGAGATCAACCGAACACTGACCTTTCTCATTGACCATGGAAATTTCAAAAACAACCTGCGGATGATTGACAACACATTTGAGCTGCTGAAGAACAACACCGGCACATACCCCGAAACGGTGCTTGACTGTATCCACAGAATCGGCGAGGCCGTCTACAAAACCGGGGAGGTGGAGCTGATCAACTATTTTGTCGACCATGTCATTGACACGGGATTCCAGTTCCCCGCAATCAAAGGCACCGGCGAAGACTGGCAGATCAAGGGCAACAATGCCCACGTGAAAAATATCCGGGTCTTCCTCGACCTCATCGGGAAAAACCCCCTGATGTCTTCCCGCCTCTTTTCCGCCCTGATCATTTCCATGGCCATGGGCGGGGTGTTTATCAAAGACACCGACCTCTTTCCAAGGGAAATGACCAAATTCCTCAACTCGGACATCGCCCCTGTTTTCAACCTTGTCAAACAGATGGCAAGACTGCTTCCCATATTTTTCAACAAAATCGGTGCAGAGGGAGAGCTGCGGGACATTTCAACCCGGCTGGACGAATCGTGCAAACGGGGGGACGTTCTGGTCCATTTCCTTCGAAAACAGAGCCATGTTGAAAGCTCCAGCCGGGTGGTGGAATTCATGGAACAGGTGTTTGTCTTCTGGAAAACCGGAAACAAGAAGAAGCTGCAGCCCTACCTGCCTCCTTCGCTTTTCAAGCGAATAGATCCCAGCGGCGTCTATGTCAACGGGCTGAGGAACATCCTGAAGGAACTCTCCCACAAGGGATTCACCCGGCCAAGGGAGTATCTGCAGATCAAGGAAAAGGATTTTCCCCACCTCATCGACACCATTGACAATGCCTCAACCCTTGACAAGACAAGGATCAAACTTGCCATCCATTTTTACCAGCTGCTCAATGAGAAGTACCGGTTTGACAATATTGAGTTTGAAAAATACATCCTCACCACGGGCGAAAAGTTTGTACCGGAACCGGAAAAGCTCACCGCCGTGCTTTCCGGCAGCGACACCAAAGAGAAAATAGCCGCTTTGCTGGAGTACGCCGAGCTCCTCAAGGAGACCATCCTCTCGCCCGGCACCTTCAAGCCGGAGGAGTACATCTACCACAAACGCCATTTTGCCATCGATATCCCCTCCATGTACGGCAGCTACCACGAGGAGAAATTCGATGCCCTGGGGCTTACCCTTCGCATTGAAAACATCATCAATGTGCTGTTTGAAGAACTTGTCAACAGTGCGGATTTTCATCTCATGACCAAGGCGGCCTTTGGAGAGATCCATGAGATTCTCAAACTCTTTTCCAGGGCGCTGAAGCTGGACGGCATCACCTCCAACAAGATGGAGCTTCAACTGGAATTTCTCTGGTACTCCATCAAGGTAAAGGCATGCTCCTTCACCCAGTACATGGACATCTTCCGGGGGTTCTCAAGTGCTGTGCGGGATATCATCAGCGACCATTTCAACACCATTCACCGGGCCAACTTCATGCAGATCGGATCGAATATCCGGCGGGATCAGGTTTTGAAAAAATTCCTCTGCCACAACAATTTTGATCAGAAAA
This sequence comes from Desulfobacteraceae bacterium, assembly GCA_046496975.1. Lineage (GTDB taxonomy): Bacteria > Desulfobacterota > Desulfobacteria > Desulfobacterales > Desulfobacteraceae > DATFJZ01. The sequence goes on from JAWOGI010000200.1 coordinate 5,521, forward strand.
ACAGGTCCCTCCAGAGGGCTGCAGAAATTTTTTTCAGGGATCGCATCGTCACCTCCCTGGGACTGCAGCAGCTGGATCTCTTCCTCAACAGAATCCTGCACACTTTGTTCCGGCAGTCCGAAGAGCTCTCCCAGAACCACCTGGACAAGCTGCTGAACTACGACCCCAAAAACACCGTCTTCCGGATTGACGGACGGCTGGCCATGGAGAGCAATATCATCTATCTTGGCAACAAGGGGATCAACCTCATCAAGATGAAAAACATGGGACTGCCCGTTCCCAACGGGTTCATCGTCTCCACAGAGGTGTTCCGCTGCCTTGCCATCATCGACAAATACACCCCTGCCAACCAGAACTATAAACAACATGTGGCACTGCTCCTGGCACACCTGGAAAAAATATCAAAAAAGACCTTTGGCAACCCGGAAAACCCCCTGCTGCTTTCGGTAAGAAGCGGTTCCTCAATCTCCCAGCCGGGAATGATGGACTCGTTTTTGAATGTCGGAATGAACAGGGAGATCACGGAAAAAATTGCAGAAACCACAAAAAACCCCTGGTTTGCCTGGGACAGCTACCGAAGATTTCTCCAGGGGTACGGCATGGCCTTTGACATCAACAGAAATGAATTTGACCGTATCATGAATTCGTTCAAGGAGAAATTCTCGAAAAAGATGAAAAGAGAGTTCACCGGTTCCCAGATGAAAGCCACAGCCATGGGGTACAAGCAGTTTATCCTTGACCAGGGCATCGAGATCGCCGAATCCCCTGTGGAACAGCTCTACCTTGCCATCAGCAAGGTGTTTGAATCCTGGGATTCCCTGCGGGCAAAGAACTACCGGAAGATCATCGGCATTTCCAACGACTGGGGAACCGCTGTGACCATCCAGGAGATGATATTCGGCAACCGCTCATTGCAATCCGGCTCCGGGGTGGTGTTCAGCCACAGCCCGAAACTCCCCGGGGACACCATAAGGCTGTGGGGGGACTACACCATCGGCAACCAGGGAGAAGACGTGGTCTCCGGCCTTGTCAAGACCCTTCCCATTTCCGAGATGCAGCGGGAAATCGAAAAAAGAGAGAGCGACATCAGCCTTGAAAAGGGGTTTCCCCATATTTACGCCGGCCTGAAAAAAATCATCCACAAGCTGATCTACGACAACGGCTGGAATCCCCAGGAGATCGAGTTCACCTTTGAAGGCCCCGAAGAGGAGGACCTCTACCTGCTCCAGGCAAGGGACATGTCCCTGAGAGACCAGAAGGTGATCCGCTCTTTTGACATGGAACAGGAACAGCTGGATGCCAGGCTGTTGAGCAGGGGAACAGGGGTAAGCGGCGGCGCCCTGAGCGGCAGGGCTGTTTTTACCATCGAGGAGATCGAAAAATTCCGGGAAAAAGAGCCGGAAATGCCTCTGATCATCCTCAGGGAGGATACCGTGCCCGACGACATCCTGGAGATCGATGCCGCCGACGGCATCCTCACAGCCAGGGGCGGAGTCACATCCCATGCGGCCATTGTGGCTTACAGCCTGGGAAAAACCTGTGTGGTGGGGTGTGAAAATTTTGACTGCAACGAAAAGGAAAAAACCTGCATGCTCAACGGCTTTCGAATTACTTCCGGTGAATTTCTCAGCGTCAGCGGCAGGGAAGGGTCTGTGTACAGGGGATTGATCAAGGTGAAAAACCTATAATACTCTCTGCTTATCCACCTAAAACTTTCATATAACGGCCATGAGCAGCGTGCTCACAACAAAGATAGAAAGTCGAATTAGAGGCAGCCGGTTCGGGGTTTTGCCCGTAGCGGTTTTGAGCGGTAGCTGTGAGCATGGATGCTCTAAACAGCTGCCGCTCACCTCGGAGCAGCCC
>JAWOGI010000204.1:0-3423 GCA_046496975.1 Desulfobacteraceae bacterium
GCTCACCCGGAAAAAGGGCGTGGTGGTGCTAAACCCGCCCTATGGGAAGCGCATTGGCACCCCAAAAGAGGTCCATGCCTTTTTCACCAGGATCGGGACCCATTTAAAAGAAAAATTTCCGGGATGGCAGGCCGGAATTGTGCTGCCGGACAAGGGTCTGGTCTCTACCCTCCCTTTTTCCGCCTCCCTGACGCCTGTTTTCCACGGCGGCCTTGAGATCTTTATTGCCACAGGAAAAATCAGATAAAAACTGAATTCATACTATAAGGCTTATTTTGCGGTTTTGACCGGCAGGATTTCAGCCTGGAGAAGAGACTGAGACTCTGCCGGTCATCAACTGCAGTGATCAACCGGGTCAGGCGTTTATTGTGCTTTTGACAAGAGTTTGCAAGAGCCCGGGCATAAGGCACCATTTCAACAAAAACCCAGAGAACGCAAGCCTGACCCCTCCGTGGCATGATCCAGGCCTAACCGGCAAACGAGGCGTCGTCAATGTCAATGGCTGCGCTGCCAACGGTTTTCAGGCCGTTGAGATTGCCCATGGCAACGGGCAGCTGTGTTTCGACAAAGAACTGGAGGGACTTGATCAGCCCGTCGTAAAACGGCTTGTCCTTCTTCTTTGCCTTTTCGAGTTTTTCGGCAGCAATAGAGGCCCTCCACAGCAGCATCCACGCCATGACCACGTCACCGGTGGCATCCTGGAAGGGGTGGGCATTGGCAAAGGCGTTGAGCACCTTTTCAGACATGGCGGCCTGGCCCATGTTCAGGGCCACTTCCCCCAGCCGGTTCAGGGCTTTTTCAACGCTTGCCGCATAGGTTTCAAGGCCGGGAAGCTCTTTGGCAGCGGCCACGGTCTGCTGCATTTCGCCGAAAAGGTCCATGACGGGTTTTCCCTTGTTCATGCCGAGCTTTCTGCCGAGAAGATCCATGGCCTGGATACCGTTGGTGCCCTCGTAAATCATGGTGATCCTGCAGTCCCGGAGGAGCTGGGCCATGGGGTACTCTTCGATGAACCCGTATCCTCCGTACACCTGCATGCCCTGGCTGCAGATCTCAAAGGCGCGGTCCGTCACATACCCCTTGGCAATGGGGGTCAGAACTTCCACAAGCCCCTGGAACTTGTTTCTCTTTTCCTCGGTTTCAGCGATGGCGGCCATATCGGCACAATAGTTGACATAGTACAGCAGGCTTCTCATGCCCTCCACAAAGGATTTCATTTTCAGCAGCTGGCGGCGGACATCGGGGTGCTTGATGATGGGGACAGGTTTGGCATCCGGGTTCATCATCTCCACCAGATTTTTCCCCTGGATTCTCTGTTTGGCGTAGTTGACCGCATACATGTACGAGGCCGTTGCGCAGGCAAACCCCTGGAATCCCACCAGGAGCCGGGCTTCGTTCATCATGACGAACATCGCCTTCATCCCCTTGTTCTCCTGGCCAAGCAGGGTGCCGACACAATTGCCGTTGCTTCCAAGGGCAAGGGAGCAGGTGCTGTTGCCGTGGATGCCGAGCTTGTGCTCGATGCCGGTGCAGACCACGTCGTTGAATTCTCCCAGGGAGCCGTCATCGTTGACCCGGTATTTTGGCACGAGAAAAAGGGAGATGCCTTTGGTTCCCTCGGGCGCCCCTTCGATGCGGGCCAGAACAGGATGGATGATATTCTCCGTCAGATTGTGGTCTCCGCCGGAGATGAAGATCTTCTCCCCTGTGATCGAGTAGGTGCCGTCGTCGTTCCTGGTGGCCGTGGTGGTCAGGGCACCCACATCACTGCCCGCCCCCGGCTCGGTGAGGAGCATGGTTCCAGACCATTTTCCCGAAAACATCTTCTTCAAAAACAGCTCTTTCTGCTTGTCCGTGCCGAACTCCTCGACCAGTTTTCCTGCCCCGTGGGTCAGGCCGGGATACATCATGAACGGGTAGTTGGCGCCGTTAAAATACTCCATGGCCCCGGAGGCAACGGTTCTGGGCATTCCCTGGCCGCCCCATTCCGGATCTTCGGTCATGGCCAGCCACTCCCCCTCGTTGAACAGATCGTAGAGCCGCTTGAAGGAATCCGGGGTGGTGACAACACCGTTGTCAAGGGTACACCCCTGCTCATCCCCCTCCTTCTGGGTTGGCAGGATCTCCTTTACGGCAAGGTTGCGCGCCTCGGAAACGATGAGGTCTATTGTTTTTTTATTGAACTCTGCAAACTCTTCACACGTTTTAGCCAGATTTCCCGCCTCGAGCTGCTCGTGAAGTACAAAATCGATATCCCTTCGATCAGAAATAAACTGTGCCATCTCTTACATCCTCTCCTGAAGTTAGGGCTCTTCCAAAAATAATCCTGCGCAATATGCGAGTATTATTTTCTTCCAGATCCCTTATGATTGAAACATTCCATTCACCACCGGCTCCATGCATCCCTTTGAAGCTGCAAAACAGCAGTGGGTCAATTTTATCCCTTTATCGTTCAGCGCCCCTGAAGCATCAGAAACCTCACCACTCACCCCTTGGACGATCTTTCCTGGAAAGCCAAACAAAAAATGAATTCCTCCTCACTTTATCACTGCCGATCCCCTCCCGCCTCTCTCTTATATTCAATAAAACCTTCACTTTTTAAAACGGAATAGAAACAGGCAGTTTCCATTTTTCATCCCCCTTGCATCCCCCGGTTTTCAGCGGGAGTCACCCCGGTCAAATTAAAATGAATATCCATTCATTGCATCTGAAATATGAATAGTCAATATTTTTTTTATTTTTATGATAAATATTGGTGAGATTGCAGGAAAAACCCATTAAAATTTTTCGTGAATACCCCCTCAAAAAAAACCGAGCTCTGGACAGCGCACCACCGGCCAATAAAAAAACAGCATATAACTTGACCCCTTACATGGAGTTTGATACTTGTATTGGGATATAATTCTTAGTGTAATGTATGGTGCCACTGGGTCAAGGATTTTTCCCTGGTGGCGCACTGTTTTTTTATTAACTTTTTTTCAAGGAGGATGGGATGAAAAGATTTGTCGTATTGTTGTTGAGTCTCCTGATCGTTTTGTCGTTCAGCTTTTCTGCAGGGGCAAAAACACTGAAGGTGGGGCTTGATGCCGACCCTGTTTCACTGGACATTCATGTGCAGCTTTCCGGCGGCATGCTTCAATTGTCACACTGGTGTTTTGACCCCCTTGTCCGCTGGACAAAGGAGATGACTTTTGAGCCTCGCCTTGCCACAAAGTGGGAGAGAATCAACGAATACAGGATGCGGTTCTACCTGCGCAAAGGAGTTAAATTTCACTCGGGCAACACCTTTACCGCCAAGGACGTGAAATGGACCTTTGACCGCATGAGAAAAAGTGTGGACTACAAGGGGCTGCTCGGTCCCTTTGTCGGTGTGGCCGTTATCGATGACTACACCGTTGACATTGTAACGGCAAAGCCCTATGC
>JAWOGI010000220.1:0-6074 GCA_046496975.1 Desulfobacteraceae bacterium
TTTGACAGGTAAAGCCTGAAACTGGATGGTGAATAAATTCAGTTTCAGGCTTTTTTTTACGACTTTCATATAAAACGACCATGAGCAGTGTGCTCACAACAAAGGTAGGGTCGTAGACGCGGAGCCAAGTCGAATTAGAGGCAGGCGGTCCGGGGCATTGCCCGTAGCGGTTTTGAGCGGCAGCGGTCAGCATGGACGCTGAAGGAGCTGCCGCTCACCTCGGAGCAAATCTTGGATGATTTGCGAGAATGAGCGTAGGGCAATGCCCCGGATCGGCTGCCGGCGCACCACGACTTTCATATAAAAAAACCTACTCTTTTTTTCTGTTTTTCAGGCTCGCCTTGATAAACTCCCGGAACAGGGGATGGGGATTGTCCGGCCGTGACTTGAACTCCGGATGAAACTGGCACCCGAGGAACCAGGGGTGATCCGTCAGCTCAACGATCTCCACAAGCTCCTTGTCCGGCGAGGTGCCGCTGATGACAAGCCCTGCATTTTCAAGGGTCTCCCGGTAGGCATTGTTGAACTCGTACCGGTGCCTGTGCCGCTCGGAGATAGTGTCGTTTTTGTAGGCCTTCATGGCAAAACTCTCGGGCACCAGCTGGCAGGGATAGGCACCAAGACGCATGGTGCCCCCCTTGTCAGAGGAGCTGTCCCTCTTTTCAATCTTCCGGGACTGTTCGTCATACCACTCTTTCATCAGATAGATCACCGGGTACGAAGTATGGAAGTCAAATTCCGAGCTGTTGGCATCGTCCATGCCGGCGAGGTGCCTGGCAAACTCGATGACGGCCATGTGCATGCCAAGGCAGATGCCGAAAAAGGGCGCCTTCTTCTCCCTGGCGTATTTGACGGCAAGGATCTTGCCTTCTATGCCCCGGGAGCCGAACCCGCCGGGCACCAGGATGCCGTCAACACTGTCAAGGTTTTCGGCAAGGGTGTCATCGGTGAGGGTGGTCGAATCGATGAACTTCAGGTTCACCTTGGCATCATTGACAATCCCCCCGTGGGTCAAGGCCTCGTTAAGGCTCTTGTACGACTCGGTGAGATCCACATACTTGCCCACAATGGCAATGGTGACCGAAAACCGGGGCTGTTTCAGCCGGTCGACCATATCCCGCCATTCGTCCAGCCGGGGGGCCCTTGCCCAGATATTCAGTTTTTTCAGTATTTTGTCCCCTAACCCTTCGCTGTTGTAAACCAGGGGCACCTCATAAATACAGTCCACATCCTTGGCCGTGAACACGGCGTCGTCATCCACATTGCAGAACAAGGCAATCTTGGCTTTGAGTTTTGGATCGAGAACGCTTTCCGTCCGGCAGAGGAGGATATCCGGCTGGATGCCGATGCTTCTCAACTCTTTGACACTGTGCTGGGTCGGTTTTGTTTTAAACTCACCGGCCGTCTTGATGTAAGGAACAAGGGTGAGGTGGAGATAGATCACATTGTGCTTGCCCACATCGGCCTTGAACTGCCGGATGGCTTCCAAAAAGGGAAGGGATTCGATGTCACCGATGGTGCCGCCGATCTCAACGATAACAACGTCGGCATCCCCGGCCACAATGGAGATGCTTCTCTTGATCTCGTCGGTGATATGGGGAACCACCTGGACGGTGCCGCCAAGGTATTCGCCTTTGCGCTCCTTGGTGATCACCGAGTTGTAAATTTTACCGGTGGTAAAATTGTTGTTCTTTCCAAGCTTGGCACGGGTGAACCGCTCGTAGTGGCCAAGGTCCAGGTCGGTCTCCGCCCCGTCGTCGGTGACAAAGACCTCACCGTGCTGGAAGGGATTCATGGTGCCCGGATCGACGTTGATGTACGGATCCAGTTTCTGGATGGTAACAGAGAGCCCCCGGCTTTCAAGAAGCATCCCGATGGCCGCCGAGGCAAGTCCCTTGCCAAGGGACGAAACCACACCGCCTGTTACAAAGATATATTTGGATGTATCAGCCATTGATTCCTCACACTATTGTTCCTGCAAATTTTTAGAATAACAATCATGAGCAGCGTGCTCACAACAAAGTTAGGGTCGTAGACGCGGAGCCAAGTCGCGAAAATGGGGTCAGGCCTGCGTTATTGTCATTATCTTCCCTATCCAGTATAATCCCAAAAACGCCGTAGATAATGACAATAACGCAGGCCTGACCCCTCACTTGACTCACTTGATCATCGAGTGTAAAGCCTGTCAATATCGAACAGGGAATCTGAAAAATCAGCTTCCAAACGAAAATTTTCCACATGTATCTGAAACCGGGGAACATTGTCCAGAATGATGGTGATCTCCATGGGATACCATGTTCGGCTCACCCGTTCCCAGCGGCTGTAGAGAACTTCGGCCACCTGTTTTTCTCTTTTGACGACATACCGGACCGGGAAAAATGTGTCCCGGTCCACCCAGAGACTTGACTCGGGGTTCTGTTTGTCCCGGGCACTGCCCACGACATAACAGATTTTTCCTCTGTACCGCTGAAGGGAGGAACGGTCCATGTCCACCCCCACGGCCTGGAGCCTTTGGGAGAGAGCGCTTCTCTCCCTGAAAAGAAGTATATCCCTGTAATAATCGGCAAAACAGGCCTCTTGGGCAACAATCTTACCGTCCAAAACCCTGATCAACCTCTGGTTTGAAAACACGGTGATGCTGCTGCCCCGGCCTGTTTTTCCCTCGCACCGGTACTGTCCCGGATAGGAAAACCAGAGTTTTTCACTGGCTGACCCCCCTTCTCCGGCGATCAGCCCAGCACACTTTCCATCACCGGAATCAATGACTTTCCTGGAAGAAGCATCTTTTTGACTTCCGTCCAGAAGAGTTTCCTTCTCCTGTTCCAGGCTGTCATCACCAGGAAGTTCTGGTATCAGCCGCTCCCTGGTCTGGGAAACCACAAGCCCTGCCGGTTCGACAATGTTTCGGGACACCAGCTCCAGAATATGGGAAGCGGGGAGCACATAGGCAACGGCTGGACCCGAAAGGCAGAACAGCAGTAAAAGGCCCAAGGCCAGGGGGGGGAACTGTTTTTTACGCATCTCTATCCCACAAACAGATCTTCGGGAAAGCAGGCGCCATGGCCCAGCTCTTCCTCGATCCGCATCAGCTGATTGTACTTGGCAACCCGGTCGCTCCTGGAGAGGGAGCCGGTCTTGATCTGACAGCTGTTCACAGCAACGGCAAGGTCTGCAATGAAGGTATCCTCGGTTTCACCGGACCGGTGGGAAATCACCGTGGTATACCCCGATTCCTTTGCCATCTGGATGGTGTCCAGGGTTTCGGTCACCGTGCCGATCTGGTTGAGCTTGATCAAAATCGAATTGCCAATGGCATCACTGATTCCCTTTTTAAAGATATCCGGGTTAGTGACAAACACATCGTCCCCAACGATCTGAACCGCATCCCCCAGCCGCCGGGTCATCATTTTCCAGTTGTCCCAGTCCTCTTCGGCAAGGCCGTCCTCCAGGGAGACAAGGGGATATTTTTTTATCAGCTCTTCATAGTAGTCCACCAGCTCTTCGGCTGTCAGCTCTTTTTTCTCGGAGGCAAACAGATACTTTCCATTGGTGTAGAACTCACTGGCCGCAGCATCCAGGGCAATGCCGATGTCCTTGCCCGGCCGGTACCCGGCATCTTCAATGGCCTTGACAATATACTCCAGGGCTTCTTCATTGGATCTCAAGTCCGGAGCAAAGCCGCCTTCATCCCCTACAGCAGTGCTCATCCCCTGGTCTTTCAAGATTTTCTTCAACCCATGGAACACTTCTGCTCCCATGCGCACCGCATCGGCCATGGAACCGGCCCCAAAGGGGCAGATCATGAACTCCTGGATGTCCAGGTTGTTGGCTGCATGGGCCCCGCCGTTGATGATGTTCATCATGGGGACGGGAAGGGTCTTGCCGCTGATGCCGCCGATGTAACGGTAAAGCGGGATGTCACAGGCGCTGGCCGCGGCCCGTGCCGCGGCCATGGAAACTCCGAGAATGGCATTGGCCCCGAGCCTTGACTTGTTGTCCGTGCCGTCAATGTCAATCATGGTCATGTCCAGACCGGCCTGGTCTGTGGCATCAAACCCGATGATTTCCGGGGCAATCACCTCGTTGACATTGTCAACGGCATTGATCACCCCTTTCCCGTTGTACCGGGTCTCGGCATTGTCCCGCATCTCCAGGGCTTCCCGGGTTCCGGTGGACGCTCCGGAAGGAACCGCGGCCCGGCCCTGGGCGCCGCATGCCAGAACAACATCCACTTCAACCGTTGGATTTCCCCGGGAATCAAGAATCTCCCTTGCCTTCACCTGTATGATCTCGCTCATGTTTCCCCCATGTCTAAATATTTTAAAAAAGTTGAATTTTTCTTATTTGAAACCCTATATTTACTCCCAATGGCAAATGATGTCAAGATCTGCCTCAACAGTCCGGCAATTCAATTTTTGACTCTCTGCCCCTTATGGATATGGGCTGAAGCAGAACATCACCGTGAAAGAGGCACAATGGAGAAGGTTAGACGTGGGAGGCCCAGGCCAGGTCAAAGGCCTGCTCGTTCTGCTCGAGGTTTGTGATCACAAGAGAGGGCATGATCCAGGCCTGTTCGTCAAAATTGGACCGTTCGGCCACCTTGAGGGTGGGATAGGCCGTCTGCCGGGCGATCTTCTTCACCGTAAGAAACCGTGTGCCGTTCTCCGAACCGGTCATGCGGGAGAAGGCCAGGTGGTTGACATTATTGCGAAGGGCGGCTTTCTGGTAATTCTCGAAATCCTCAAGGTTGTAGTGTTTTCCGGGGAGAATCTCCATGCTGTTGACGCACCGGGTATCCACGTCCAGGGTGATATAGTAGCGGTGATCTTCAAAATCGATCTCATAACCGTCGTACAAGGTGTAGACATTGCCCAGGATGGTGATAAGTTTTTCAAAATTGTCGATCTTTTTGGCGTAGCGCTCACCCTCATCGTTTTTCCCCACATGGTGGTAATCGGCCATGAAGAGGCAGTGTTCGGGAAGGAGTAGCAGCTCGTCCCGGTTGAACTCTTTTAACACATGCTTCTGGATGATCTGCCTGACCCTGGCCGCTTTGGTGGGCCTGCCGGAGACGAGAAAATAGATGCCGTCAAGCTCTTTTTCCTTGCGCCATTCTTTGAGCATGGCGTACTGCTTTCCAAAAAGCCGATCGAGGAACCTTGCGAACTCCCGGTGGATGAACCGGTCAGACTCCCACCAGCACTCCCCGTCCCCGGATTGCCGAAAGAGGCGGTATTGCTCGGAGAAATATTCACCGGCCTTTTTTTCCGAAAAGGACTCTTTGCGTTTCAACGCCGTGGTGATCCCCAGATCCTTGTCCTTGTGGGTACTCATCAAAAGGGTGCTGGCGTCGGTGGTCAACCCGCCGATGTCGATGTGGCACACCACAAAATTGAGTTCCTCCCGGGCTGACCGCCATCCCTGCTTATGGGAAAAGAGAAACGAGACTTCACCGAGATCGGGAACCCTGTCCTTTTCACTGGAGAGCTCCCACATGGGCATGAGCTTGATCAGATTGAGAAAGTACAGCTCACACGCCCCGCTCTCGTCGGCGGATATGTTGACAAAGGTCCGCTTGAGGTTACGGATGTTCTGGGGAAAGAGCTGGCCCCACTTGGAATGGCTGGCAAAATCCTGGCACACGGCAAAGATGTTCTGGCGGTAGCCTTCCCGGAGATTTTCGATGAAAAGATCCGGCACGGTCACCCGGACCTCGGTGATCACAGGAACCGCGGGCCCGTTCCAGGGCCTTCCCTCCTTCGGGTCGGTGATATAGCGAAAACTCTCTTCCAGCACCTTTCTGATGTAGAGCTTGAACTGGGGGACATCCCCCCGGTATGCGGCAAACTTGCTGGCAAAAACATACTTGGCGCTCTTGACGATCTGGCTGTCGGAAACCGAGCCCTCGCCAAAGTCTGAGATAAAGGCAAAATCCCTCTCATCCCCGGAAGGGGGATTGATAAAGGCAGAGGGAAACCCGCTTTCCCCCCCGTCGCCATGGGTGTAGTGCACCACGTACTGCCAGGTATCGGTGATCTTGTCCCTGCCGAAACTGCAGGGCCAGCAGAGAACAG
>JAWOGI010000265.1:0-13993 GCA_046496975.1 Desulfobacteraceae bacterium
CAAAGATTTCTGGCTTATCATAAGCCTGATAGGGCTGACTTCTTTTGGTTTACTTATGTCGGGTCTTGACCGGGGGCAAAGCCGGACAAGATCCGACATAAGTAAAACAAAAGAAGTCAGCACTATCAGGCTTATGATAAGCCAGAAATCTTTGTCAAGAGAAGAGGCCCGAGATGGAGAGTATCAAGTCATGAAACCCTACCCCAGGTCAGAGCGCATCGGCGTGAAGATACAGGCGGCCCTGACAGAGCTGCTGGCAAAAAAGATCCAGGACCCGAGGCTTGAGATGGCCACCATCAGTGCTGTCAAGGTGACGGCCGATCTCAGGACCGCCTATGTCTATTTTTCCGTGTTTGAAAGTATTGAGGGGGTCAAGGAGGCCGAGAAGGGATTCAACAGTTCCCGGGGGTTCATCAAGAAAAGCATTGCCCCCGAGCTTGGGCTGAAATTCATGCCCGACCTGAAGTTTGTCCATGACAAGTCCTTTGATCATGGGTCGAAAATCGATTCCCTTCTGAAATCCGTATTAAAAGGTGATGATTAAAAACCCATGGTAAACGGCATGATTGCGGTGGATAAACCCGAAGGGCTTTCATCGGCCAAGGCGGTTGCCCGGATAAAAAAACGGTTCAACGTCAAAAAAGCGGGCCATGCCGGCACCCTTGATCCCTTTGCCACGGGAGTGCTTTTGTGCGGCCTCGACAAAGGGACCAGGCTTTCCAGATTTCTGTTGAACGGTGAAAAAAAGTACAGAGCAGTTGTTCGTCTCGGTGTTGAAACCGATACCCTGGACAGTACGGGAACCGTGGAAAAAGAGCATCCTGCTGCCCGGGTGGATGGTATCACCGAAAAAATGATCCAGGAAATGATCCAGCAGTACCAGGGGGTCCACAACCAGGTGCCTCCGGTCTATTCGGCCCTGAAACACAACGGCCAGCCCCTTTACCGCCTGGCAAGAAAGGGCACCCCGGTGGAAAAACCCCCGAGGAGAGTTGAAATCCATGCCATATCCCTTGTGGCGTTTTCCCCTCCCCGTTTCACGATGGATGTACACTGCTCGGCCGGGACCTATATCCGCAGCCTTGCCAGGGACATGGGGCAGCACCTTGGATGCGGCGGCCATCTTGCTGCCCTGTCCAGGACGGAATGCTGCGGCTTCTCCCTTGCCGGATCACTTGCCCTTGCCGACCTCGAATCCATGTCCCTTGAAGCCGCCCACTCCCATGTGGTTCCCATGGCCGAAACAATTTCCCATATGCCGGTGATCCATGCCGATGACCGCATCATGGAGGCGGTGAAATTCGGACGCAGCATCGACTCGATTCTTGCCAGCCATTCCCCGGCAGGAGAGCAGCAGAATTCGTTCTTCAGGGTTCTGGATAAAAATCGGGATCTTGCCGCCATTGTCCAATGGGATCCATCCCCGGGAAAATTTAAATATTCTTGTGTTTTTGCCAATTAATTGTTAAGGTAATACCTTATATAATGCTGTCCGGGCCTTGTGCCGTGGCAGGATGAGATATCCCGTGCAGCTGTTTTGCACTGGAGATGCGTATGACGTGGGTGTTGAGTTATCGCACTGTTCATCTGAATGGAATATTGGATGAACGGCCAAGGAGACACCCGACATTAATTTATTCCAGACAGGAGTATGAAAAGTGGTTCTACACGTTGAAAAAAAAGAAGAGATGATCGAGCGGTTCAAGCTTCACGAGGCGGATACCGGCTCACCGGAAGTGCAGGTGGCCCTTTTGACCCACCGCATCAGTTACCTTACCGAGCATGTGAAAGAGCACAAAAAAGACCACCACTCACGACGGGGGCTTCTAATTCTTGTGGGAAGAAGGCGCAGCCTTCTCGACTACCTCAAAAACAAGGACGTTCAGAGATACCGCTCTTTGATAGGAAAACTTGGATTGAAAAGATAGGTCGCCGGGGTCATGGACCCCTTTTTCTTGCCTTCCACAAGACGTTTCAATGGCCAGGCCCCTGTTTGAGGGGTCTGCGCCACCACTCAGACGAAAGAAAACCGGGCCTTGATAAAATTTCGTCGGTCCGTATCCTGTTGGTCAACAACGGATCAACGGATTTCACCGAAGATCTCATCAGGTCCTTAATTTTAACCGGCGGTAATTCTTTGGCAGATTACCTGAATAAGGTCGCATCTGCAGCATCAAAATGAAACTTGATGCTGGAAGTGCGGGTTTATTCTGTTATGAAGATGCTTTTGAGCCGCCTTTTTTACAGGAGTTTACAATGGAAAAAGTATTTAAAACAGAAATCAACGGAAAAGAGTTCAGCCTCAGTGCCGGCAAAGTGGCAAAGCAGGCCTCGGGTTCCGTGATTGTCAAGCACGGCGAAACAGAGGTTCTGGTAACGGCGGTCTCGGCAAGCGAGCCCAAGGATAGCATCGATTTTCTGCCCCTTACCGTTGAGTACCAGGAGAGAATCTACTCTGCCGGAAGAATCCCCGGCAACTATTTCCGCCGGGAGATCGGACGGCCCAGTGAAAAAGAGACCCTCACCTGCCGGCTCATTGACAGACCCATCCGCCCCCTCTTTGCCAAAGGGTATGCCTATGAAACCCAGGTCATTGCCACGGTGCTCTCCATGGACAAGGAGAATGAGCCGGACACCCTGGCCCTGGTAGGCGCATCGGCTGCCCTGGAACTGTCGGACATCCCCTTTGACGGTCCCATCGCAGGTGTCCGGGTGGGCCGCATTGACGGTGAGTTCATTGCCAATCCCAGTGTCGAACAGATGGAAAAGAGCGATATCGAGCTGGTGGTTGCCGGTTCCGCCACTGGCGTTATCATGGTCGAGGGCGGGGCTGAGATGGTGTCGGAAAAGGAGATGCTCGAGGCGATCTTCTTTGGCCACCAGGCCATGCAGCCCATGATCGCCATTCAGAAAGAGCTGAAAGAGGCCCTTGGAAAGGAGAAAAGGGTTGTGGCGCCGCCAACCGTGGATGAAGCGCTTCGGGGAAAAATCCTCTCCCTGGCCAAAGAGAAGATCCATGCCGCCGTTCAGACCCAGGGCAAGATGGAGCGGGGCAAGGCTCTGGCCAAAGTGAGAACTGAGCTCATGGAGAGCCTGGGCGAAGAATTTGCCGAACGGGCCAAAGAGGTGAAAAATATTTTTGGCGCTCTGGTCAAGGAGGTTTCCAGGGAGATCGTTCTCAGGGAGAACAAGCGCATCGACGGCAGGGCCTTTGATGAGGTGAGGGATATTCTCTGTGAGACCGGCAACCTGCCGAGACCCCATGGAAGTGCCCTTTTCACCAGGGGAGAGACCCAGGTGATGGGCGTTCTCACCCTGGGCTCCGGCCGGGACGAGCAGAGAATCGAGACCCTCGGCGGCGATGAGGAGAGGCGGTTCATGCTCCACTACAACTTCCCTCCCTTTTCCGTTGGTGAGTGCCGTCGTCCCGGAGGCCCCAGCCGGAGGGACATCGGCCACGGAGCCCTTGCCACAAGGGCCCTGGAACGGGTGCTGCCCACCCCTGAAGAGTTTGAATACACCATCCGGCTGGTGGGAGAGGTTATGGAGTCCAATGGCAGTTCGTCCATGGGCACGGTCTGCTCCGGCTCCCTGGCCCTCATGGACGGCGGGGTGCCCATCAAGGCCCCTGTTTCCGGAATTGCCATGGGCCTGGTCCAGGACGAGGAAAACACAGCCATTCTGACCGATATCCTGGGGGATGAGGATCATTTCGGGGACATGGATTTCAAGGTTGCCGGAACCCGGGAGGGGATCACCGCTTTGCAGATGGATATCAAGATCAAGGAGCTGACCCGGGAAGTTATGGGAAGGGCCCTTGACCAGGCCAGGGAAGGGCGGCTCCATATCCTGGACAAGATGGTGGCCACCATTGCCGGCCACCGGGATGAGATCTCCCCCCACGCCCCCAAGATCATCGCTGTCACCATCAATCCGGATAAGATCAGGGAGATCATCGGCCCCGGCGGAAAGATGATCCGCTCCATCCAGGCGGACACCAACACCACCATTGAGGTGGATGATTCCGGTCTTGTCAAGATATCTGCGGAAAACGAAGAAGATGGCAGGGCAGCGGAAAAGATCGTTACCGATATCGGCATGGACCCTGAAATCGGCGGTATCTACGAGGGTGAAGTGGTCAAAATCACCGATTTTGGTGCCTTTGTGAGGATCAAGACCGGTACAGACGGCCTGGTTCACATTTCCGAGCTGGCAGACCACCGCGTGAAAAAAGTCACAGATGTGGTCAAGGAAGGAGAGACCATCAAGGTGAAGGTGCTGGATATCACAAGGGACGGAAAAATCCGGCTGAGTCTCAAGGCTGCCACGGAAGAATGAAAAACCAGGGGCTTTCCATCTGCCCTCTTGCCAGTGGAAGCCGGGGCAATTCGGTGTATGTGTCCGGCGAAACCAGTGCCATCCTTGTGGATGCCGGGCTCTCCGGTATCGAACTTGAAAAGCGGATGGCAGCGGCAGGACTTTCGCCGGATTTCCTTTCCGCCATCGTTGTGACCCATGAGCACACCGACCACATAAAGGGAGCAGGGATATTGAGCCGTCGTTTCGATATCCCTGTGTACATCAACCGGAAAACCTGGCAGACCGCGGAAAAAAAGCTCGGAAAACTTGAGGGGGTGACCTTTTTCAACTGCGGCACCCCCTTTGAAATAGGGGATCTTAAGCTGGATCCCTTTTCCATCTCCCACGATGCGGCAGATCCTGCCGGAGTCACCGTTTCCTGTAACCAGTGCCGGCTGGGTATTGCCACGGACATCGGCGTGGTAACCGCCCTGGTAAAAGAGCGCCTCAGTCACTGCGATCTGCTCTACCTGGAAGCCAACCATGATCCCGAAATGCTGATGAACGGTCCCTATCCCTGGTACCTCAAGCAGCGGGTCAAGGGGCGACGGGGGCACCTCTCCAATGAGAATGCCGGGGTGCTTCTGTCTGAAATCATGGAAGACAATCTAAAGCATGTGATTCTCTCCCATTTAAGCTTTGAAAACAACACCCCGGAAAAGGCCCTTGCCGCAGTTGGACATTTTCTCTCCCCCGACAGCCGCACCACCCTTGATGTGGCCCTGCCCGACCAGCCCGGTAAAATCATCTCTTTATAACTCTTTAATCTTCATTTCCATGTTAGGGTGTCCAGGGTTACCAGCTCATACCGGCGGGACCCCAGGCCGATCTGTTCGGCATATTCCAGCTGCAGTGCCCATTCTACCTTGGGATAGAGCCCGGTGAACTTGTCCTGACCCCGCTCCCTGTTGGTGGCAAGGCATGCGCCGGGAAGGGCCTCCTCTGCATTGACAAGATCCACCGATGCCTGGTCAATGGCAACGGGATCAGTTGATGCCACAATTCCGATGTCCCGGACAATGGGAGCGTCGTTGTAGGGAAGGCAGTCGCAGGCAGGGGAGATGTCCGTTATGAAATTGATAAAAAGGGTTTTTTCTTCCTTGTTTTTCAAGGCACCCATGGTGTACTCCATCATTTTTTCCAGGAAAACAGGCACTGTCTGGTTCCATTGAATGGTGACGGCTTTGAACTGGCACCGGACAATGCACTCCCCGCATCCAATGCACAGATCCGGCAGGATAGAGGCTTTTTCGTCGTTCATCACAATGGCCTCTGCCGGACAGTGGCGTGCACATTCTTCACATCCCTGGCAGCGTTTCCGCTTGATTTTCGGGCTCACATTGGAGTGCTGGTCCAGTTTGCCCTTTCTTGAGGCACATCCCATGCCGATGTTTTTCAGGCTTCCCCCGAAACCGGTGAGTTCATGGCCCTTAAAATGGGCCGCAGATACAATGGCGTCGGCTGCGGTAATTTCGGCACCGATGTGCACGTGGCTGCAGTTTTTCTGGTCCACCGCCACCGCCACCGAGCTCTGTCCCCGGAGGCCGTCGGCAATGATCACCGGCGCTCCGTCCATGGAGGCGAAGGCAAAACCGTTTTCCACCGCCGTTCGGATATGCGAGGCAGAGTCGCTTCTGGCACCGGCATACAAAGTGTTGGTGTCTGTCAGAAACGGTTTTGCCCCGGTTTTGCCCACACGTTCCACGATTTTTCGGATGTAGGGGGGGCGGATAAAGGCCGTATTGCCCTGCTCCCCGAAATGGAGTTTAACGGCGGCAAGATCATTCTCCTTGAGTCTCTTTTCCAGGCCTGCTGCCGTCAACAGCCTTGTCAGTTTGTCCGGCAGGTTTTCCCGTGAGTTGGCTGTAAAATCGATAAAGTACACTTTTTCCGACATGGTATCCTCTCTTTTTTAGTCTCCTGTTTCTGATTTTTGTGATTTTTGTGTTGTTTTGGCAAGAGAATCAGAACAACGATTTGGTTCTGGCTTGTCCAGATTGGTATTTACAGGTATTATGGTAAAAAAGAGACCCAATGTCAAATTTTTGTATTGGAAGGGCTTGGGGGGTGATCCCGTTGGCCCGCCAAATGTGACGAGGGGCCGATGTTATGACCAAGCCCGAAACTAACAAGAAGGGAAAACAGAAATGACCCAGCAATCTTCAAAGCACCGGATACTGGAGCGGCTTTACCGGCTTCACCGGCAGTGGACAGAAACAGCGGCTACGGCATGCTGCCGGAAATGTTCCTCCTGCTGCACCTGCAATGTCACCATGACCTCCCTGGAGGCAGAATACCTGCTTGCCGGCAGGGATTCCGGGGAAAAAGAGCGAATGGTCAACCGGGTCAGAGCGAAACTGTCTGAAAAACGGTTCCGTCCCCGGGTGACTTTTAACCGTTTTGCCAGGCTCTGCATGGACGGTGAGACGGTTCCTGAAGAAGAGAATGATCCCCTGTGGGGAGAGTGTCCTCTGCTGGAAAACGATGAGTGCACGGTATACAGAGCAAGGCCCTTCGGGTGCCGGAGTCTGGTTTCCCAAAAAAAATGCCTCACAACAGGGGCTGCTGAAATGCCGCCACATATCCTTACCATCAACAATGTTTTCATGCAGTATATCGAGCATCTCGATGCAGAGGGGGGTTTTGGAAATCTATCCGACATGGTTCTTTTGCAGGGCGGAAAACCACAGGAAATTGAGAAAAAAAAGAGCGCCATGGGAATCATTGAAAACCATCCTGCGCCGCTGCTCATGGTGCCGCCGGAACACAAAACAAGGGTCCAGCCCCTGTTAGAGGAGATCAGCCGGATTTTTGACAGGAGATGAGGGATCTTCCTGAGACCGGGCTTGATAGTATTCGTCTATTCCTGTTCTGCTGTGATGGCCATGGTGCCGTCCGGGGTTTCGATGATCAGGGTGTTGTCCTGGCAGGAATTGCCCGGTGCCGTGTTGGTGATCACCGGTATCCCCAGGTCAAAGGGGGAAGGCGCATTCATTCTGCTGAAGGAGTTGCCTGTGAACATGTTAAGGGCCTCGGTGGCCGTTCCCCGGATCTGTTCTACGCCAAGGCTTTCCTGTTCCACTCCCATGAGGTTTTCTGCCATGGCAGAGAGCAGTGCATCCGGAATGGCCAGATAAATGCTGCCGCAGAAAGGCCCTGAAAAGCCAATGGCAGCTGTGGTTGCCTTTTGGGAGTTGAACACTTGGGCAAAGTCTCCTTTCCGGATCTCCACGGGGTAATAGAACATGGTCTCCATCACTTCAGAAATCGAGGTCTTCATCTGAGTCATCAACGTTTCCATCATCATCATCATCATCACTCTCTCCAAGAATGTCCACTATGAGATCCCTGACCTGTTCAGGGGTAAACGGTTTTTTTATGTAACCGGCGGCGCCGTTTTCGTAGAACTGGTTGACCCGTTCCCTGTTTCCCTCCGTGGTGACCATCACAACGGGGATATCCTGGAGCAGCTCCTCTTTTTTCATGGTCTGTAGCAGTTCCAGTCCGTTCATGCCGGGCATGGTGTAGTCGGTTATGACGATGTCAATCCAGTTTTCCCGGAGGGTGTCAAGGGCCTCAATGCCGTCGGCCGCCTCGAAAAAGTCAGCACGGCTGTATCCCGCTGCTTTGAATGTTTTTTTCAGAACGCCCCTCATGGGCAGGGAGTCATCCACCAGTAAAATTGAAAATGCCATGTTAACCATCCAGAATTTTTGATTGAATCTTTGCGAAAGAGCTTGTCTCCCGGCCGGGCCGGGATCTATATCAGCTTGAGCAGCGTTTCAAATTTTTTCATGTTAAAGGTGAAATCGGCAATGATATGGGAAAGGTCGTCGGCAGTGATGTTGAGGTTCCGGAGCACATCCCCGTGGAAGCGGTATGCCAGGCCGTCGGCCCCGACGCCGATGCCCATCATCATACAGATGCAGTCTGCCAGGTATACCGTGGCAATGTCCCTGTCATTGCGCAGGTTTTCATCGGAAAGATGGTGGTGGCGGATAATTTTCACCATGGTGGGGCTGAATTTCCATATCTTGGCGATCATTGCCCCCAGCTCGGCATGGTCAATGCCGATGAGCTGCTTTTCCGCCTCACTGAAGCTGTACCCCTGATCTTTGACCAGGTGTGTGATCTTTTCAAAGGAGTTTGTGACAAATCTGTCCAGGACAGTCTTGCCGATATCCTTGAGCAGGGCTGCGGTGAACAGAGTGTTGCGATTTTTTGCGTCTGTTTTTTGACTGATCCCCCTGGTGATGAGGGCCGATGACACCGAGTACCGCCACATGGCTCCTCTGTCCAGTCCATACCCTTTTTGTTTGTTTGAGAGGGCCTTCCGGCTGCTTTTCAAGAGGACCAGCTCAACAATCTGATCCATGCCAAGAAGAGAGACGGCATCCCTGACCGATTCAACGGGGTTTGGAAGCCCGAAATAGGCTGAATTGCACGTTCTGATCAGGTTGGCCGTTATTGCCGGGTCGTACTGAACAATCTCTGAGATCGTTGTCATGGAACAGTGGGGATCGTCGGCCGCTGCCAAAATCTGGTTCACAACAGCAGGCACCGGTTCAAGGTTCTTGATCTCTTTTATCAACTCCTGGAGTGAGGTCAAATTTTCACCTCCCGTGATCCCGAGGTCTTGACAAAGATGCTGCCCGTGGCAATCTCAAGCCGTACGGTCCGGTTGACATTTCCCCCCACCTCTTCATGGGTGATCAAAACCCTGTTCTTGAAAAAAATCTTTTTCAATGCCATGTGGTTTCGTTTGCCAATGTTGAAAAAACCATTTTGATCGAGGATCTGGGCTCCTCCAAACACCGAGACTTCCATTCTGTTTTTCAGGGCATCAAGCCGGTAAAGCGCTTTGAACAGCCTTGGAATGCCGGTGTCGGCAAACATGAAGGGCCGGACCGCCGCTTTTTCCCTGTCAAGTTTTGATTCGGGAAGCATGTAGTGGAGTATACCGCCGGCCTTTGCAACGGGATCAAACGCGGCAAGGCCGATGCAGGAGCCAAGGGAGTAAGTTGTGAGGGTCTCCCCGGGGGTGTTGCTCACCTTCATGTCCGAAACGCCGACAACAATGTTCATGGTTGTTTTACCAGTTGGTTTTGCGTGGGGTGGGCATCGGCAGGCCGGCGGTGATCCTGCCGCCGGAACTTTTTTCCGTGTCTGTCTGCTTGTTTCTGCCCGGTTGTCCATTAGTACCCCATTACCCTGTGGACTGTCAAGCGGGGAATCGTGGGGTGGGGTCAGCTCCCGGAATTGGCCTGGGGGCAGAGCTTTATCAGCCCGGGCATGACAATGTTTCTTCCGTTGAGTTTTGCCTTGTACAGCATGGCATCGGCCTCTTGTATCAATTGGTCCATGGTCGTGCGGGGTGTGTGGGAGGCAACCCCGAAACTGGCTGTGATTTTGATGGTCTCTTTTTCTGTTTTGATGGGGTTTTGAGAAATCTTTCTTCTCAGCCTGTCCGCCAGCTCCATGGCTTCTTTTTTACCCGTTTCAGGAAGAATCACCAGAAACTCTTCTCCGCCGTACCGGGCCAGGACATCTTCCGCCCGGATATTGGTCTGGATCAAACGGGTGATCTCCTTTAACACTTCATCGCCTGCCTGGTGTCCGTAGGTGTCATTGACCTTTTTGAAAAAATCGATATCAAACATAAAAATGGACAACTCTTTTCTGTTCCGGTTGGCACTGGATATGATTCTTTTGAACTGTCCTTCCAGCTCCCGTCGGTTGTAGCATCCGGTAAGGGGGTCAAGGGTTGCCGCATCTGTCAGCTGCTCGATGTTTTTCTGCCGTGAAAGGGCAACCCCTGTGCTCTTAAGGATGATATTGATAATTTCTTCATGGTAACCTGCCATGTTGTCATTGGGCAGCATGTATATCTTTCCCCTGCAGTGCTCTTCAAATATATCATAGGAGACAAGATCGTCCATGCTGATCCGCATTTCCTTCTCACAGTTGTGAAAGGTGTGGTTCATATAGGTGATATCACTCCTGTTCTGAACACTGAAATCGCTGGCTATGATGGTCTCAAGGGAATTTTTGTACATTCTCGGATCCAGCCACACCTCCAGCCCTTCCCCGTTCTGGATGACAAAGGCAAACAGCCTGTAATCAAGGATATCCTTGAGGCACTGGGAGGCCTCTCTGATGATCTCTTCGGGCATTTTTTTCTGGTTCAGTTTAAGGATATACCGGGTCAGCCGCTTGTGGTCCGACTGCTTTGCAGAAGCGTTGAAAAACAGGGAGAAAGCAGCAGCAACTCTTTGTGATATCATATTCAATGGCAGCTTCATTTTTTTTCCTTTCAAGTGAGTAAGGTTTAAACCATAGTAAAGCAAAAGAAGTGCCAAAGAGCGGGTTTTTCTTTTTTTATTCGTGATAACAGGGTGTTGGAAGGGTGCACGGCAGGCGAATCAGTTTTGCAGGGGGAAAAAAGTGCCGGATTTGACGTCGGGTTTTTGACAACCCGGTTTTGGTCTTGACATGTGTTGCTCCAGGGGATAGTGATATCAGGGAAAGTTTATCAAGATATTAATTCAAATTAACACAGACAATTAAACGCGTACCGCTTCGCTATCCATCTTTCACACACAGCCCAATGACAACAATGGAGTTTTGTAATGGAGATCATCAAAAAAGCAGCTGACATGCAGGCCTGGTCTGACACTGTCAGGCAGTCTAAAAAAAGAATCTGCCTTGTTCCCACCATGGGGTATTTTCATGAAGGCCACCTCTCCCTCATTGACAGGGGAAGAAAAACGGGGGGGGAGGTTGTGGTGAGTCTCTTTGTCAATCCCGCCCAGTTCGGCGAGAACGAAGATCTGGATGCCTACCCGTCAAATGTCGAAAGGGATCTTTCTCTTGCCAGAGAGAGGGGGGCAACGGCGGTGTTTCTTCCCGCTGTTGACGAGATCTATCCCCCGGGGTATCAGACCTATGTCACCCTTTCCCATCTTCCCCGTCATCTCTGCGGACTCTCCCGTCCTGTCCATTTCAGGGGGGTTGCCACGGTGGTGACAAAGCTGTTCAACATTGTCAAACCCCATGCAGCGGTGTTCGGGGCCAAGGATTTTCAGCAGGTGTGCATCATACGGCAAATGTGTGCCGATCTGAACTACAACATCGAGATTCTGGCTGCCCCCATTGTCAGGGAAAAGGACGGCCTTGCCATGAGCTCCAGGAACGCATACCTTGAGCCCTCCCAGAGGCCGGCTGCCCTGAGCCTTTCAAGATCCCTTGCACTGGCGGAAAAGATGGTGGCAGAGGGGGAGACGACCTGCCGTGTCGTTAAACGAGCGATGGAAGGGTATATTCAGGGGTTTTCAGGTGCGGTCATCGATTATATCTCCCTGTGCGACCCGAACACCCTGGAAGAGGTCGTTTCCATTGACCGGCCCGTGCTGGCCGCCCTGGCCGTCAAGGTGGGCAAAACACGGCTCATTGACAACCGGATCATCGATCCGGCAGGTGAGCGGTGACCAGGACACGGGCCTTGCTTTTACCCCTTGATTTTCAAAAAATATCGTTGTTAAGCGTTGAGGCGGTGAATCTTTTAACAACAGTTGCCACTGCCGCAGGAGGCATTCTCTTTTCCCTTTATCCAGACCTGGATAATATAGCTTGCTCAGCCCACCCCCGGGTTCACCGATATGGCCCGGGAGGGGCAGTTGTTCGCACAGGCGCCGCATTCAATGCATGCATTTAGGTCTGCGATCCTCGCCTGATTATCAGCCATTTCAAAAACACCGTGGGGGCATACCAGGGTGCAGAGAGTGCATCCGACACATTTTTCCCGGTCCAGGACCAGGGTGGATACATCATTTAAATATCTCAGCTTTTCCATAAATATCTCCTTTGTGCGGGGTCAGGCCTGCGTTATTGTCATTATCTTCCCTATACAGTATAATCCCAAAAACGCCGTAGATAATGACAATAACGCAGGTCTGACCCCATTTTGCTTTTTGATTTAAAACGCTGAATAGATCCATAGCCCGCAGGAGAGCACCAGAGTCGTCAACTGAACGGGAATGAATTGTTTCATCTCCTTTTCCACCCCGCTGGGAGAGGTATACGGTGTGGCTCCGGTAAAATTCATGGCCAGAAAAGAACTGACACAGACGCTGAATAAACAGAGGGCGGTGATTGCGGCAAATCCCCTGATGGGCGGTGACAGCAAAAACAAGCTTGGAACGGCCAGTAAGATTCCTGTAATTATGCCTTTTACGGCAAAAATTCTGGAAGGTACAAAGGGCAGCAGTAAGGGTGTAATAAAGAGTCCGGAAAACATGCCGGCGGCAAGGGCGGACACCGAGACGGTACCCCTCTGCCAGGCATCTGAAACAGAAAATACCTCCGGACCCAAGCCGGAGATGATAAATAATAGGATGATCGTGAAGAGAGCCGGTTTCAGGGCCATCCGGGTTTCCACCGGTGTCAGTATAAAGCGTTCATACATGGTGAAGGTGACCTGCCGCATGGCTTTATCGGCCTGTTGGCCGTTGCTTAAAAAAGCAGGGATATCTTTGGCCCTTATGGGACCGTACACCACCGTGAAACCGGATTGCTTTTTCACATTTCTTGCCGACACGCCGGTGGCGCCAAGCTGCGGCACGATCACTCTTTTGTGGTCCACGATTTTTTCCAGGGCCGACAATTGGAGTCTTCTGACCAGTTCCCCGGTGGAAAACTTTCCTTTGCCGGCAGCGCACCAGACATTTACACCACTTGTGTCCAGTACCAGAATCCAGGCATTGATCTTTTGAAGTTCTTTTCGTAGATGATCAAAGGTGAGTTTGAAATTGGCCGTCACCAGTACTTGGGAACTTCTGTCCGGGTTCCCGATAGCGTAGAGGCCGGGTGCAACCGTGTATTGGTGCCGATTGATGCCGCACCTGACAAGGAAAGTTGATAACAGATCTTTTTTGCCGAGTCGGGATGAAACAACAGGAACCTGTCCGATTTCGGTATGAATAAAGCGGTCTACGTGGGAACAAAGCCGGTATCCGGGTTTCTCATAATCCTGCAGCGAGGGAGGCAGATCTGTGGATGCACAGGTTTCAGTCTCTTCCATGGATGCCATGATCTCTACTCCAAAAGTGGAAATATTCACGCCATCTTCCACAGGAGATGTCTTGCACCGGTCTTCTTCGAGTTTTTCAATTGAATTTTTCATATATTTTACAGCTTTTTTATATAGTTTTTCAGTTGATGCAGAATGGTTTTATCCACGCAGAAATAGGTTTTTGGGCCGTCAACTTCACCGCATACGATTCCTGACTCTTTTAACAGTTTTAAATGCTGACTGATGGTGGACTGGGAAAAAGGAAAAATATTGACGATATCTCCGCAGATACAGGTGTCAATCTCAATGAGATATTCAACAATCTTAAGCCGTGTGGGATGGCCCAGGGCTTTAAATATCCCGGCAAGCCGTTCTCTCTCCAATGGTAAAGAAGGTCGGTTCTCACAGGTGTTTGTTTCCACAGCCCCTCCTCTTATGGGCTTGGTCATAACATCGGCCACTTGTCACATTTGGCGGGCCAACGGGGTCAGGCTTTTGTTATTGACGTTATCGGACAGAACAGCACAGTCAAACCATAAAGTACACGATAATGTTAATAACGAA